>CALHBW010000001.1 GCA_937930625.1 uncultured Saprospiraceae bacterium
AAATATGAAAGAGACAGGTATCAAGAATCCCGCCGCGAATTTAGCCAACATCGGGCTAAAAAATATCCAGACCGCTTACTGGAACCTCTCCTCCGCCGAATTGGTGGAAAAAACGCTTGCTACACACGAGGGTGTATTGGCGGATTCGGGTGCGCTGGTCATCAAAACCGGTGAATTTACGGGACGCTCTCCGGCGGACCGCTTCATCGTAAAAGATGAAGTAACGGCAAATACTGTTGACTGGAACAGTATTAATATGCCTTTCGATGCTGACAAGTTTAACGCCTTACGCGATAAAGTGGTTCAACATTTTGAAGGCAAAGATGTCTATGTAGCCGATGCTTACGCTTGTGCAGCCGACAATTATCGCCTCAATATTCGCCTTGTGGCAGAAAAACCGTGGAGCGCGCAGTTTGCAGGCAATATGTTTTTGCGACCCAATCGCGAAGAAATTCTCAAGGCTCAACCTGAATGGACGATTCTCTGCGCGCCGACTTTTATGGCAGATGCAGCAATCGACGGTACACGCCAACACAATTTTGCGATAATTAATTTTTCACAAAAACAAATTATTATCGGCGGTACAGGTTATACAGGCGAAATCAAAAAGGGAATTTTCTCTGTCTTGAATTTTGTATTGCCACAAGAGCGCAACGTCCTTTCGATGCACTGCTCTGCCAATCAAGGCAATGAAGGTGATACAGCGATTTTCTTTGGACTTTCAGGAACAGGTAAAACGACCCTCTCTGCCGACGAAAACCGCCAACTTATTGGCGACGACGAACACGGCTGGTCTGATGAAGGTGTATTCAACTTTGAAGGTGGTTGCTACGCAAAATGTATTGACCTCAGCGAAGAAAAAGAGCCACAAATCTATAGTGCCATCAAATGCGGTGCAATTCTCGAAAATATTACATTCAAAGAAGGTACTAACGAGCCAAATTTTGAAGATTGTTCTATTACGCAAAACACACGCGTTTCTTATCCTATCCACCACATTAATAATGCTTTAGAGCCTTCCATCGGCAATCAACCGAAGAATATTTTCTTCCTGACTTGCGATGCTTTCGGTGTATTGCCTCCAATTTCAAAACTCACTCCGGGGCAAGCGATGTACCATTTTATTTCCGGCTACACCGCTAAAGTTGCCGGTACAGAAGCTGGTATTACAGAGCCAAAAACATGTTTTTCGGCTTGTTTCGGTGCGCCGTTTTTGCCACTTCATCCTACTGCTTACGCAGAGATGTTGGGTAAGAAAATGAAAGCCGACCCAAGCATCAATGCATGGCTCATCAACACCGGTTGGACGGGTGGTTCATACGGTACGGGTTCGCGTATGAAGTTGCGTTATACTCGCGCTATGGTCACGGCTGCTTTGAATGGTGAATTGGACAATGCTCGCTTTGAAGAACATCCTGTATTTGGTTTGCACATGCCAATGACCTGTCCGAATGTACCGGATGAAGTACTCAATCCGAGAAATACTTGGACAAATAAATATGCTTATGACGAAAAAGCCGACGCACTTGCAGAGGCTTTCGTTCGCAATTTTGAGCAATTTGAAAATAAAGCAAACGCTGAAATTTTAGCTGCTGCACCGAGAATTGCAATGATGCAATAAAATTCCATCCCGATAGCTATCGCGGACAAATTCCAAATCCCCAAAATGTAATGTGTTTCAATTGGAATTTGGATTTTGTTATTTGGAATTTGAAAAGAAATACTGGTATCAACTTTCAAAACAGTAAATGGAGATATGCCGAATGGTGTATCTCCTTTTTTTGTTTTAAAATTCCAAAAAACAAATTCCAAATTCCAATTCAGACCTATTATTTTATTGAAATTATATGTTAATTTGTATTTTTGGTTTTCTTTAAAAGAAAATACAGCTAATTAATTGATTATCAATTTTTTATTATAACAATAAATTACTTATAAAAAAATAAATCAAAAATTCCCGTTATTCATTCATTAAATTGGGGTTAGTAATTAGTTGATTGGTTATTAGTTATTATTCACATTTCGTGTAAATGGAAATAAAAAATTTTATTTTGATTTTATATTAAAAAAAGGAATTAAACAGAATTTTATTTTAATTTTAAAAATTAGTGTGTTTTTATTTTTCATAAAAAACAAATAAATTATTTTTTTAATTTAATGTGAAAAACCAAATAAAATTTCAAATCAGCCTTGAAATAAAACTAATGTTTGGATTTATTTTTAATATTCTTGTTTTTTAAATTTAATTTACCCGAAATGTGGGAAATATGATAAAATACGTTTACTAAATTTTGAAATTTTTAGTAAACGTAGGGGTTCGCACCATTTTAATTTTATTTAAATTATGAATTAAAGAATAAAATAATATTTATAAAAAATAGCTTGACTTAACGACATTACATTTCAGCATTATCGCATTAAAAACATTCACTCATTCGCTCATTCAAAATTCACTCATTAGACCTGAAGAGCAAGTGTAGCTTGTACGCTGACAGGCTGTGTTTTTCTTGCCATTCTACGAAGGTCATCAAAGTATATTTCAACCAAATTTTCCCAACTCAATTGTTTGGTAAATTCAAGTCCGTTATAAGATATTTTATTTTGTAATTCGCTGTCTTTTAGAATCTTGGTAATAGCTTCATAGTAAGCCTCTGTATCGTTGGCTTCGCAAAGTAAACCTGTTGTGCCATGTTCAATATAGCTTTTGGGACCGCCACCATCTGCGACCACGCAAGGCAAACCGGATGCCATGGCTTCGACGACAACATTGCCGTAAGTTTCTGTATCTGAGGGGAAGAAAAACACATCGGCGGAAGCATACAAACGCGAGAGTTCATCATGACCGACCATATTAAGAAAGTACGCTTTAGGCATTTTTTGTTGCAGTTCCTTCTTCGCTATACCATCACCTGCAATGATAAAATTGACAGCATCGCCTTTCATCTGATAATATTCGTACAGTTTGATGAGGGCATCCAGATTTTTCTCCCAAACCAAACGACTTGCAAATAATATATTCGGATTTGTATTGCCTGTAATTTGCCGGATAAAAGCTGTATCCCTTTTGTCGGGATTAAATAGCTGATTATCCAAACCTCGCTGCCACAGTTTGAGATTATCGCCTTTCAGTCGCGCCAAATGCCTCAAATCGCGGATAATTTCACCGGTAGGTACATAAACTTTTGCAAGATCATTATAATAACGACGCATGATATTGCACACCAATTTTTCGCAAAAAGGGGTCAAAAATTTCATCTTACGAAAGTAATATTTTACATAAGAAATGAAGTGTGTGTGATAAATAGCAATCACCGGAACGCCTCTTTCTTTTCCATATTTTTTGGCATAAGTGGCACAGGGCGAAGGGCTTGTAAAATGAATGACATCCGGTTTAAAATCATCTAAAGCCGCCCACATTTTCGCCTTTGAAAAATAAGGTAAGCCCATTCGATAGGTCTCATTGGAAGGTATCGATACAGACCGAAATTGAAATATCTCCCCCTTCACACGCTTACCATCTTGAGGCGGTACGGCGGTAAAGTACATAAATTCAAACTCATCGCTTGGGATGCGATTTAGAATTTGAAAGACTGTACGGGAAGCCCCGTCAAAATCATCGATGAGGTTTTCGGCGAAAAAGGCTACTTTTATTCTTTTCATATTTTCGTTGTTGTGATTGATAATTTGTCAATTCGTAGTTTGTAATAAGTAAATGGACTGAATTGATTTATAAAAATAATCTCACTAACTATCTGATTATCATAATTTTAGCACATTATTTTTTATAAAACAAAAATGTCCCTACTACTTACAATTAAGATTAGAGAAGAAAAATTAATGGAGGCGCGTCAAATATAAAGCTAATTTTACGTAGAAAATTAAATATAAATCCAATAGTATAAAGAGTTTTAAGTTGAGTTTATACACTAATGTCTTCACCAAATTTTGAATTATGAATTTTGAATGACAAATTAATTTAAATTTTACTTTGTTTTTCTTTGATAATTAAAAATTAACAAATTAAATGTTTTTTTTATTATCCACAATTTTTCATTCAAAATTCAAAATTAGCGAACACATTGATACACTAAGTCAAAGAAATTAAATAAATTCGACAATTATGCTAATTTACAATTTTTTTAACAAAAAAATAGGCTTGACCTTGTACGATGGGTATTAAAGGTTGCGTTTTTGGAATTATAATTGCAAAATGTGACTTGTTGAATTGTCGAAATGCGGGAGTTATTATTTACCCGTTACTAAACTTACTGGACTTTGGACATTGGGGAATTAGGAAATTTGGTATTAGGTAAATTGTTTTTATCAAATAATTATAAAATTTAATTAATTGAATATTTTTTACCTTAATGAAAATTAAATAACTGATAATCAATTACTTATGATTTAAACCCGAATTTCCCAGTTACCTAATTTCCAAAATGCCCAAAGTCCGGTAAACTTAATAAACTTAAAAATGAATCGTACAACCATATTCACCCTGTTAATAACACTATTTGCAGGTAGTATTTTTGCCCAGACAAAAACCTACAAATCCATAGAAGAAACACGCGGCAGTGAAGACCAAGTGGTCAAACTCAGCCTCATCGGACAGCATTTGGAAGAAATACCGCCGGAAGTATTTGCCCTTAAAAATCTGAAATTTATCAGTTTTAAGGATAATAAAATTGAGAGGATACCGCCCGAAATCGGTCAACTCAAAAATCTGCTTTATCTTGATTTTACAAATAATAATATCACCGAATTGCCGCCCGAAATTGGCGAATTGACCAATTTGCGTTTTTTAGCCTTGGGCAATGCGTCGAGTGAAAAGAAGATAAAACATACCGGAAATAAGATTGAAAAATTGCCGAATGAGTTGTTTAATCTGGTCAATTTGGAAGAACTGGATTTGTCACAATTGCGTATCAAAAAATTGCCTGCAAGAATTGCTAAATTGACCAATTTGAAGGAATTATTTCTGAGTAGTAATTTGCTGGAAGCACTACCTGCCGAGATAGGAAAATTGACTCAATTGACCAATCTTGGATGCTCCGGCAACAGGCTCAAAGAAGTACCGCGTGAGTTGGGCAATTTGACCAAATTAGAGTGGCTGTGGTTGGGTTATAATGACCTTACGTTTTTACCTTCCAATTTGAAAAAATTAACAAATTTACAATCATTATATTTGAAGGGCAATTTATTCACAAAATTCCCTAAAATATTGTCCGAATTACCCGCGCTGACAAAGCTGAATTTGAGTAGAAATGAAATCAAAATATTGCCCGAAGAATTAAATACAATGACCCAACTCGAAGTACTCACATTGGACGATAACCAACTGACTTCGATAGAAGATAAAGTTAGCAATTTAAATAAATTAAAGCGTTTGGATATTCGTAATAACAAAATCCCAATCGAACAATTGCGCCAATTACAAAGCCTATTTCCCGGCACAAAGATCTTATACAATTACAAAAAAAGAGGTTAGTATATAAATACATAAAATCATAAAAAGGTATCAAATTTTTTAATAATTTGATACCTTTTTTATTTTGTATGCAACCTTTATTTAACATTCTACTACTAAAATATGTAATTTATGTCTAAGAGAAGACAAACCGAAAAACGCTCGTATATTCCAATCTACACCATGAGCAAACATAATACATATATTTTTTTTATAAGAAAATAACAAACGTCAAACCATTTAATTTATCTATACACTGTAACTTGATAAATATTTCTAAAATATTTACAGATTAAAGTATAAAATACTCTAATTTATAATATATTGTTGTGATTGTGATTTTTCATTTTTTTTGAATAAACGAAAAAGACAAATTACAGCTTTTTGTCAAGTCACAAATATGTAGTTATATCATAATTTGGAAAAAATTAATTGCTTAATTTCCTGAAAATTATGCAAACTACCGACCTCTCTTTGTGAGACAATCCAAACTACAAAACTCAAGTCAATATGCTTAATATGCAAAAGAATTTACTAACACTCCTCTCTACACTTATCTTTACATTATCAATGACAACTAGTTTTGCTCAAGGAACTTTCGATGTTCGATTCCTTATTGATTCTGTAGATTGTACCAACAGCAAGTTATTTATAGACCTGCAAGTACGTGCAGACAATCCCGGTCAAGAATACTTTTTAGGCGACCAAAACTATCGTTTCTCTTTCAATAGAAATGTATTGGATAATCCTCAACTCGTTCAGGAATTGGATGTTGCGGGCTTTATCAACGGTGGTCCCGGTGCCATAGGCTTTTCTTTTTACTCGCCTCATACCTTGACGGGGTCTTTGGATACGATTGTTTCCTACAACCTTGAATTGCAAGGCGGAGATGGAATATTTACAACTGATACCGACTATATTAGTGTCGGTAGAATGTCATTAGATATTTTGGATTTCAATACGCCTGTATTCCTAAGATGGCACAGAGATATTCCCGTAGATTTTCCGAATACCTTTGTCGGACAATCACTCAATGGCTCACTTATACCTACCGCAGAAGGCTCTTATCTTGATTATCGACAAGACCTTAGCACTGCTTGCAGCAACTCGGCACCCACAGCCACAGATGATACCGGCACTACACCCGAAGAGCAGCCCATAATGCTCTGTTTACCCACCAACGATACAGACCCCGAAAATGCTTTGAACAACATGTCCGTTACCTTATTGAGTATGCCGCCTGCTTCGGAAGGAACGGTGGCATTAGATGCCACCACAGGTTGTATCACATTTACGCCTGCCGCCGACTTTTTCGGCACAGTGACGGCTTTTGATTATGAAATATGCGATTTAGGCGTACAAATTCCTTCTTATCAGGGCGATAATAATCCCTTACCGATACCCCAACCCGACCCCGGCAATCCGCCCATTGATGCCCAACCACCCGCATGTACAACAGCAACTATCAATCTCACAGTTACGAATGTCAATGACATACCACTAGCAGTAGACGATAGCGAAACAACGCCGGAAGATACTCCCCTCAACTCAGATGTCACGCCAAATGACAGCGATGTAGATGGCGATAATTTGACCGTCAATACAACACCCCTTGTAGCTCCGGCAAATGGTATGCTTGTACTCAATGCCAACGGCACATATACCTACACGCCCAACCCCAATTTCTCTGGTACAGATACTTTTGAATATGAAATTTGTGACGATGGTATGCCTTCACTCTGCGCTAGCGCAGTAGTCACTATTACCATCACACCCGTAAATGATGCACCCATAGCAGTAGACGACAGCGAAACAACACCGGAAGATACACCACTTAGTGCTGATGTCAGTCCTAATGACAGTGATGCAGATGCTGATCCTCTAACTGTCACCACTACGCCCACCGTAGCTCCTGCCAATGGTATGCTTGTACTCAATGCCGATGGCACCTATACCTACACGCCCAATGCCGATTTTAATGGTACGGATAGTTTTGAATATGAAATTTGTGACAATGGCAATCCTGCCCTCTGCGACAATGCAGTAGTCACCATTACCGTCACACCCGTAAACGATGCGCCCATAGC
>CALHBW010000002.1 GCA_937930625.1 uncultured Saprospiraceae bacterium
CTGTACAAAACGTATAACTTGTTGTTTTTGAGTGAAATATATTTTTTTAGTTCACATTCAACATCGTGCTTGTGGCTTGGGAGATTCTGAAATAAATTCAGAATGACGTACTGGTTTTAGGTTCATGTATAGTAGTATGAGATACAATTATGCCATGAGGCTAATACGGTGAGTGCCAATATTATAAGGGCGATTGATGCAGTCGCGTATGATATGATATTGATTTTCGTTATTCACAAAATCAATATCTTCCACATCCAGAATCAAAATAGGAATGTCATTTTCAACTTTAAAATATTCCAGATAGGCAGTTTGTATTTTAAAGAGATATTCAGCAGAAATTTCCTGCTCATATTCACGTCCGCGATGTTTGATTTGTTGAATAACTTTCTCAACCGAACGATGCAAATAAACGAGCAATTGGGGTTTAGGAAAACTGGCGTTTAGTATATTGAAAAAACGTTGAAAAAGCCGATATTCTTCGCCGGTAAGTGTTGTATTGGCAAAGAGCAGCGTCTTCATGAAAAAGTAATCCGCAATGGTTTTTTGTTGAAAAAGGTCTTGTGCAAGCATCGTCTGTTGTATCTGCTGATACCGTTCAGACATAAAGAATAATTCGACAGAAAAGGCATGGCGTTCAGGGTTTTCGTAAAACATCGGCAGGAATGGATTGTCTGAAAATTCCTCCAGAATCAAGCGTGCCCCAAAATCCTCTGACAACATCTGAGAAAGCGTTGTTTTGCCTGCCCCGATATTGCCTTCTATTGCAATAAAATCGTATATTAATTCCTGTCGCTCCATCAAATTTTGAATGAGTAAATGAATAGCTGAGTAGATGAATAAATGTGATGCGGAAAGTTAAACATTTACTCATTTATTCATCTACTCATTTACTCATTTTTTACTCAAACTGCGAAACTTTTTACTGCGTCCACAAAGATTTTTACATTATCTAAAGGTGTATCAGGATAGACACCATGACCGAGATTGCAGATGTATTTGTCGCCAAAATCGCGCACCATCTGATGTGTAGTGGTACAAATTGTATCTTCAGGTGCGTACAGGAGACAAGGGTCAAGATTGCCTTGCAAAGTTTTCCCTTCACCGACCAAACGACGCGCTTCTTGTGGTGTCGTGTTCCAGTCAATCCCTACGACATTACAGTCGAGTTGACCGATTTCCGGCAGTGCAAACCACGCATTTTTTGCAAAAACTGTTACCGGAACTTCCGTAATCGCTTCGCAAATCTGACGTATATATGGCAGTGCGAAGATACGATATTGTTCGGGAGTAAGAATGCCCGCCCACGAATCGAAAATCTGTACGAGGTCTGCCCCGGCTTTGATTTGGCCGCGTAGATAATCAATCGTAGTTTCGGTTATTTTCTGTAATAAAACGTGTGATGAGATAGGTTTTTTGTAGAGAAAACGACGTGCTTTGGAGAAGGTTTTGCTCCCCGACCCCTCCAACATATACGCCATAATCGTCCACGGCGCACCCGCAAAACCGATAAGCGGTACACGTCCGTTGAGTGCTGCTTTGGTGAGTTGAATTGCCTTATAAACGTAATCTAATTGCAGCGCAGCTTTCTCACCCGCGATGAGTTTGTCCACATCTTCCTCCAACTGAATGGTCATCGGAAACATCGGTCCTTTGCCCGGAATCATCTCATATCTCAAGCCCATGACTTCCGGCACCACCAAAATATCCGAAAAGATAATCGCGGCATCTACTCCAAGTTCATCTATCGGTTGAATGGTGACTTCACAAGCCAATTCAGGTGTTTCGACCAATTCTTTGAAACCCGACAAACTCGCGCGCAACTCCCTGTATTGTGGCAAAATACGCCCTGCCTGTCGCATCAACCATACCGGCGGACGCTCCACTGCTTCGCCGCGTGCGGCGCGTAATAGGAGGTCGTTTTTTAGCGTTGGGATTTGCTTTTCATCTGTTAATTGCTCTTTATCCATAATCCAATTAGTCCATAGTCCATAGTCGATGGTCGATAGTTCTTGCAGTTGCCTGTGGACTATCGACCATTGACTATGGACTAATTTTTCTTAAAAATCGCCTTACTTTTCATTTCAAAATATTCCTTAATAAAAGCTGCTATCGTGATATTGCTTTCCATCAAAATTCGGGGGTCGGTCAGCGCGTGAATGATGATACTATCGGTGAGTGCCATCATATTGACATCAAAATTTTCTAATATATTTTCTTCAATGCCTTGCTCATAAAATTGTCGAAAACATCGCGTTGCAAAATCCGCCAAATTATCAATCTTCTGCCACAAATCAGGATGCCGTTGTTTTAGAAACATCAAAAAATCGTTGGAAATCCCCGCTAATTCTTCGGATGCTGATCGCAATGCGTTCGCGTAGCGGTTGAGGTACGATTCGTGTTCATCGAATAATAAAGCAGCAAAACGCGATATTTGTTCAATCTTCATATCTACTGCATCCGCAAGTAGGGCTTCTTTGGAATGATAATGTTTGTAAAAAGTAGCTTTGCTGACGCCTACTTTTTGGGCGATGGTCGCCATTGTCTCTCCATGTAATTGACCATCAAACAACATAGGCATCAATGCTCGCAACCAAGTTGACTTGATTTGCGGGTCTTCGATGCGTTCCTTGTTGATTGATTTGCGTCCCATAATTACCGTAGCACAGGCTTCCAGCCTGCACTCGCGTTTGAGTAGCTAGTACACGAAACAGGCTGGAAGCCTGTGCTACCTTACTTTTCATCAAAACTAATCACGACCTTCTTCGTGCGTGGATGCGACTGGCAAGTCAAAACAAAACCTGCTTCTACTTCATCCGCTTCAAGCGCGTAATTCACATCCATTTCTACTTTACCTTCGAGTACCTTTGCACGACACGTACAGCATACGCCACCCTTACATGCGAAGGGCAAATCCGCGCCATTTTTTAGCGCAGTATCAAGGATATTATTGCCTACAGCATTGAGCGGAAAATCAAAAGCATCGCCATCCAAAATGACGGTGATTTGGCTGTCAGATTCGGATGGAGTGGGGGAGTGGTCGGTCTTCGTTTTCGGTTTTATATTTTTTGTTGCTGCGGTGGTAAATAATTCAAAATGAATCTTTTTGCTATCCACATTTAAGCCCTCTAAAGTATCTTTTACGGCAAAAATCATTTCTTCCGGTCCGCACAAAAAATATTCGTCCACTTCGTTTGCATCAAAAAATACTTTACAGAATTGTTCGCATTTTTTCGCGTTAATTCTTCCGTTAAACAAGGGACTTCCTAACACCTCCCGGCTCAAGATATGATGAATACTCAATCGTCCTAAATATTGATTTTTTAAGGCTTCGATTTCTTCCCGAAAAATGATGGAATCGAAATTTTTATTCCCATAAAATAGCGTAAAATGACTCTCAGGTTCACGTTGCAAAACGGTTTTTAGTATCGACATCACGGGCGTGATGCCGCTACCCGCGGCGAAACCAACGTAGTGTTTGGCATGACGCTCATTAAGTTCTGTGAAGAACTTTCCCATCGGTGTCATTACATTCAACACATCGCCTGATTCCAATTTTTGATTGGCAAAAGTCGAAAAAAGTCCTTGTGGAACATGCTTGACCGCGACCCTCAATTCGGCATCCAACGGACTGCTGCAAATCGAATAAGAGCGACGTATATCTTCCCCGTTAATATCTGTCCGAAGGGTCAGGTATTGTCCTTGCGTAAATTTATAGTCCGCTTTCAAATCCTGCGGCACATCAAATGCTATCGACACACAATCCGGCGTTTCGCGCCGGACTTCCTTAACTGTCAGTGTATGAAACTTTGGCATAAATCTATCGTAACACAGACATTCCTGTCTGTAACCAAGCACGGACTGCAATGTCCGTGTTGCGCTGCAAAGATAAACATTTAGATAGCAAACCAATCAAAAATCAAAAATCACTCAATCAAAAATTATTTAGGGTGATACTGCTTAACTGCATTTTTCATAATCTCCGCTTTATCCATCGAAATTGGTTTCATTTTTTGCTGCACAAATAGCTCCATTTGGTCATTATAATGCGGGCTATCTTCATGATTGGAAGTGCCGAAGCAATTAATGGTTTCGACCTTTTCCAAACCTTCCTCATTATAAGTTGCATATAGAATAAAAGACTCGCCGAGTACCGCTTTGTACTTCCCTTTTTTATAAGGTTTCGTGTATATTTGTGCGATGACTTCCGGTACGCCCCAAATTGGTAATTCTTTGTCGCCTCTAACGTGTTTTTGCAATTCTCCGAGTTTTATATTAAGTTTTCCGAAATGTCTTAGTAGGTGTTTTTGGGCAAAATGGAGTGCGTTGGCATATTCGATTTCGGGAAGCGCATTATTAGTTTCCCGAATATGATTGTCGGCTAAATATTTGATGAGGTATTGAATGGCTAATGAAACGAGGGCAGCTTGCTGATTATCAACTGCGGTACTGCCATTCCACTTTGCAAGATGAGCGATGCTCTCGCGAATGTGCGGATATTTCGCAGGGTCAAGATGGCGTATTGCCTCCAAATTCTTCAAGCCGCGTGTACGTAAAGGGAATTGCATGGTGAGGTCGTGCTTGATGCGTTTTAAATCTTCATAACTCACCTGTTCTAACGTATCTATCAGAGCGTGAAAGCGATAGGCGCGAGCCGTATTTCCCGTTTGATAACCGATGTTTTTGTAATTTTCAGGCTTAGGATTTTCTTCGGGGCAAGTCGAATCGAATGAGGTATTATTCATATTAAACACATAACCGCAAGCCGGATTTTCGTATTTAATGAGTTGGTTGAGTGGTCTGAATTTACGTTCCCAAAGGGCATCGCTCGTATTACCGGGCAGTATTTTTGACCAGTCATATTTCGGATTTCTGTAAGGGAAAAGTCCATTGCCCAGATACATGATATTACCGTCTTTATCACCGTAAGTAATATTGGTATTGACCATTTCCTGCATCTCCAATGCCGCGTTAAATTCCTCTAAATTGGTGGCTTTATTCATGCGATACCATTGCTCGGCACTGCCTATCGCCATATTCGCAGGTACACGTATGGCGTAGTAGCCGGATTTATTTTTGATGACTGTACCGTGTTTACTTCTGTAAAATGTGCGGGCAATCGGAACACGTACACCCGCTATTTTTACTTTGAGTTTCAATTTGCGAACTTCCAATGGTAGCCATTCTCCGTCAAATTCATAATAATTTTTCTTTGTCGGATGCATTTTGAGTCGATATACATCATGGAAATCATCATAATTTACACAATGCGTCCAGCCTAAATGTTTATTTGTACCGACAAAGGGTGTGACGCCGGATGCGAAAGTTGCGCCGTGAAAATGCCAGCCTTCTTTCGTTTCAATTTGCACCTCATACCAAGCTGCAAAACCACGTAGCGGTTGATGCGAATTGGCGACCATATACGTTTTGCCGTCAGCACTTCGGGCGGGACTGATGGCGATGCCATTGGAGCCGCTTGGCGCATTGGGTTCGATAGCTCCGAGTTCATTTTCAAAGACCCGTGCAAGGTCAAATTGTACATTGGAAATGAACGCCGTATTCATCACATATCCCTTTATAATGTCTTTTTCTGTAACGGGAAATAGATTCTTGTGCCGGACTTCTTTCGGATTTAACTGAGCATAACGATTCATTGCCTGTGCATATGCACCGAGTATTTTTTTGAATTTCGGAGAAAATGTATCGTCATAATATTCATTTACAACACCATCTACATCAAGAATAAATGCCGCCGCATCCAATAAAGCTCCTTCTTTCCCTTCCACCGACGACAGTAAGCCGCGCACACCCAACATTGACTCCTGAATATCGTGAAAATTATCTTCTGCTTGTACCCAAGCCAATGCGTAAGCCGCCTCCACATCCGTATCTGAGTAGATGTATGGCACACCGTAATTATCGCGTACTATCGTGATATTTTCGGGCTTTATATTTTGTGAAAATGTAGCGAGTGAAGTCAGTAAAAATAAGGTGAGTGATAAGCAGCGAAATAATTGATTCATTTTTGATTTTGATTTAGTGATTTTTGATTGAAAAATGTAAAGATACATTCAATTTGATATTGAAAAAATGTTAAAATATTTTATTTGATTTTTAGGTAGTGCTATAAATCAATATGTTCGCCAAATTGAAAATTGATAATTGAGAGTTGATAATTAATTTATTTTTTATTTCATAAAAAACTTAAAATTAAATAATTACAAATTATAAAATAAAATTAGTTATCAATTATACATTCTCAATTCTCA
>CALHBW010000003.1 GCA_937930625.1 uncultured Saprospiraceae bacterium
AAGTATTGTTGTTGGGCATTGGCAGTGAGTATTTCGGTAAGTTTTACAGTGTAATTACCGTTTTGCTTACCTGTTACAACACCTCTCCAACCTGCATTTTGCACGATATGTTCGATTTTATCACCTGTATTGTGTGTGAGCGTGAATCCGGTACTTGGTCGAGTGGTTGGTGATTTTTTGATTGTTCCGGGCTGTACCTTTTTTACATTAGGTCTTTTGGTTGGAGGTGGAGCTACTACGGGTGCAGTGGTTTCTTCTCCTTGAAATGTCGTTTCGTCAATTCTGGATCGCTCTTCGATATTTTCATCAACCTTTTCAATGCGCTCTTTGACAACTTCCGCTTGCAATTCTGCATCTTTTGTTCCGAAAATGAGAGGCCACATCAAATATAGAAATAATGGGACAATACCAAGCATGATAAACTTTTGGTACAAGTCTTCGTCCTGTTTTCTTTTTTCTTCGGAGGATAGATTGTTGTGATTATTATTCATAATAGTGTAGAGTTCGTGATTAGTTAATTAGTAATTCGTTAATTTGGGTGACGGATATACAAGTCGTCTGGAATAAAATAATTACCCATTTTAGACAGTAAATATTACAACAGGTCACTATTAGTATTTGTAATAATATGTGAACATATATAGGCAATTGGAAACAATAAATTAGCCGTTTTCCGATAAGAAATGAACACATTTTTCGACAAGTATTTGGCTATGTTCGGGCAGGTTTTGGGGTGTGAAGGGATGGCTGCCGCCAAAGACATGATTTGCCCCTTCGATGATGTGTATTTCAGCATCTTTTTTCCATGAATGTAATTGCTCGGCAGCGAAAACGGGAACAGCAGGGTCGTCGCTGCCATGCAGTATGAGCATAGGTTTGTCGAGTTGATTTAGCGCGGCTTGTACATCGAGCCAATCTTTATTTTCCGTAAAATTTTCATATAATTGAAAATAAAGCGGCATTTGTTGTTTTGTGCGTCCGTTGAGGATATTCCATACGCCATCTTTGCGCCATTGTTCGATGAGTTGGTCGTTGTGCCAGTAATCCAATTGATGTACGGATGCCCACGTAATGACGCTCGTGATACGCGCATCACGCAAGGCTTTCAGAATAGCAATCGGCCCGCCCCGGCTATGTCCGATGGTAGTGATTTTTGTAAGGTCAATTTCTGTTTCGGGAATGTCTTTTTGTTCAAATAACCAATCCATGACGACTCCCAAATCCACGATTTCTTTCATGTAGTTGTTTTGCCCAAATGCTTCTAAATCAGCAAAATCCAACGGTTGGTCGGTCGTTACGCCATTATGCGAAAAGTTAAATTTGATAAATACAAAACCTGCTTCTGCAAAAGCCTCCCCAATGCGCCCCCAATGCCCCCAATCTTTGAATCCTTTGAATCCATGAGCAAAGATAATGACAGGTTTTTGCGTAGCATTTTCCGTAAAAAATACATCTAAGGCGAAGGGGCGGTTGGCTGCGCCATTGAGAATGACGTTGTTTATTTTTTTCATGTGATTTTAGTTGATATAGCTTCGGTGGTTGAAAATTAATATCGGATGTCCTTTGGGAAAGCACGCATTATATATTAAAATTGAAAACTACGGATAAAAAATAAACGCGAAATGTATGTACTGATAATCCGTTGATTATGATTTAAGTAAAAAATTATGATGCAGCACACCAACCCAAAACCCAAAAAAGTAACCGTCATACTGAATTTATTTCAGTATCTCCCGAACGATAGAAAAACCATGCTGCAATAAAGAGGTAACTTGTTGTTTTTGAGTGAAATATAAAATTTTAGCTCACATTCAATATTGTGCTTGTCGTTCGGGAGATTCTGAAATAAATTCAGAATGACGTTCTGGTTTAGGGTAGGATGTTTTTTATCCGTAGTTTTCAAAAAAGTTAACTGCCAGAGCTAATAGTTGGAATCAACATTCGATATCTGAGCCTTAATTAGCGAGAAAGCAGGGCGACAGATGAAGTATATTTGGAGCGAGGTATGATGTTGAATCTTGTTAATTGGGAAACGGAACGGTACTGCCCAAATGTATGGCTAATGATATTGTGTTGTACTTTTTGGGAAAAATCAAGCGCAACCTTTTTTCCCATAAAAAAAATAAAAAATCGCATTTGTCTCACGTCTGCTTTGCGTCCTACTTTGCTGACATTGGGGCTTGAAAAGTAAAATTTTGAGCTTTGGGCTTACCTAAAACACGGCTGACATTTTTGCAAATGGCAGACGAGTTTTAGGTCATCGTTACTTCGCAAAGCACTGAATCCAATAATTGGGCGTATTGGCGACTGTACCGATTTCGTAACAAGCCACATATTTCCAAGTGGGATTGAGCAAAGCGCGGCGATGTCCGTAACCGGGAACGCCCGAATCGACCAATAACATCATCAGCAATTCTTTGATGTCGGCAGGTCCTCCGACGAGGTTTTCGTTGCCGTCTTCGAGCGTCGGGTCGTCGCGGGTGATTCTGTCCCAGGGGTACGAACCGTCAAGACCAACGTGGGTAGGCGCGTCATTTGTGAGGATTTCCATGCCGTGTTTTTGTGCGGTTTTGTGAAGGGTGAGGCGCGGTTGGAGGGTCTCCATTGGCGACATAATTTGCAATTCACGAATCAAGTCATCAGTGGCACGGAGTAGTTCTTTGGCGTAATCTGTATCCGAATATTCTGTATTTTTGATGCGCTCGTGATAGGCTTGCACCTCTTGTACATAAGCGCGCGGATTGGTGCGTAGAAGGTTTATTTCTTTGACCATTTCCCGCGCCCGTTCGCTCATAAATTTCGCGTCTTGTGCGGTATCAATGCTGCGGGTGGTAATGGTTGGCTGTTCGTCGCCTTTGGGTTTGGGCAATGTGGAAGCAGGTACACGCGATACCGCTTCAAACCTTGTGGAAGGCATGCCCGGTGTGGTTGAGGTAGGCGTAGTCGGGGGCGTGTCAGGCACATTGATGCCCGATTCTCCGTCGTAATCTTGATGTCGATTGACAGAAATGACCGATTTGCCGTCGGCATCTTCATACACTGTCGTTTCTATTACTATCACCGTACCGTCAGACAAAACTTCTGTATCGGTTTTTGCTTTTTTGACAAATTTAGGCTCGGTCGGAGCTTGGTTGGTTTTGGAAATGGGCGTCGTTTTCTTTTTCTTTTTCTTTGGTGTCACTATACCACATCCCGCAATTGCCAGGATGAAAAATATAAAAAAGATGTTTTGTATTGCTTTCATGAATGTAAGTTAATGTCGTTATTCGTGTATTCGTTATTCGTGTACTCGTTGATTCGTTATTCGTGTATTCGTTATTCGTGTACTCGTTGATTCGTTATTCGTGTATTCGTTATTCGTGTACTCGTTGATTCGTTATTCGTGTATTCGT
>CALHBW010000004.1 GCA_937930625.1 uncultured Saprospiraceae bacterium
TAGCGTCGGCACCATCGCGTAAGAGTGCCGACGCTACGCGCCTTTGGAAAGCGGGGAATTTCATTTTTACAAATGGGGCTGACGCTACGCGCCTGTCAAAATTTTTCACCACCGATTTGTGACACACTCAAATAAATTCAGCAAGACGTTCTGGTTTGGAAGAGCTATCGCCTTCAGGAACAATTCAGAACTGCCACGTGATGTAGAGAAAATTCATGAATTTTCTCTACATCACGCGGCGCAAGCCGGAGGCATTACGCTACGGTCATTACACAAAATATGAATACTAAATCACTGATATATTTCGTCTGCTCAATGCTGCTACTATGCGGCTGCGAATTGGGTACAGACCGCGTGTATATGGAAATGTACACAGCTATGAATGTCAATAGTGAAGCCATTGAAATCAGTATTGACGAGAGAATTAGAGCAATGAAGGACGCGGTCAAAAGAAAACGCGATTACAAGGTACTCGTACCTACCGCAGAAGAAATTGAGCAAATCACTAAAGATTTTAACGCCTTCGTTTACGATATAGATGAACATCTCAACAACAAAAATTTGAAAGCCATCAACGACGATGAAATCAAAGGTAATATCATAGCGCACCGTCGTAAAATCATTAATGCTATAAAAAAGCTATCCGAGGTTAGACACCTTCGCATCAAAGATGACGCCATACAAGAACTCATCGAACTCCACATCTTTCCGAATGGTACTTTACCGCCTATCAATGGCAAACCATTCGACGATTATTCATTTGAAAGTCAATCTATTACATGTAATAAAGCGATACTCGCAAAACAGAAGAACGACGCTTTAATGATAGCAAGAATAACTGTAAATTATCTTGCAGGGCAAATTGGAGATACTTGGGATGGGTTTCATATAGGGGTAGTTATCTCAGCTCCAAAGACATCATTTATTATCAAAGGCGAAACCTTTGAAACGCAAATTTTTCTTAGTTTTCCATCTCAAGTTCGCCAACATAACCACATTATCAAAGTCAATGACATCGAACTCCCCGTAAAAGACGGTATTGCCACCTACACCACCACGCCTACCACCTACGGTGAACATATTTACGATGTAGAAATTACGCTGACCAACCCACATAGTGGCAAACAAGCAACTTGGTATCGTCCTTTTAGTTTTGAAGTAGGAGAGCGTTGTTATTAATTTCCATTTTCAAACAAAAATACAAGCCATGAATACTAAATCACTGATATATTTCGTCTGCTCAATGCTGCTACTATGCGGCTGCGAATTGGGTACAGACCGCGTATATATGGAAATGTACACAGCTATGAATGTCAATAGCGACGTTCTTGAAAACAGCATCCAATCAGAAATTCGCACCATGGAACAGGAGGTTAAAAAGAAGCCTGATTACAAAGCACTCGTACCCGCAGCACGTGCGATTGAGGCATCAGCTTTGGATTTCGTCAAGTTCATACATAATATAGATAAACGCCTCGACGAGAGAGATTTTAAAACCATTAATGATGATGAAATCAAAGGCAATATCATAGCACATCGGCATAAAACAATTGATATTTTAAAGAAATTATCATCAAATAAAAACTTTGGTATCAAAGACCGGGAAATCCAAAATATCATCGAATTACATTTCTTTCCAAATGGTATTTTACCACTCATCAATGGCAAACTGTTCGACAATTATTCATTTGAAAATCAATCCATTGCGTGTAATAAAGCGATACTTGCAAAGCAAAAAAATGATGCTTTGATGTTGGCAAAAATATCTGTGGAGTTCCTTGCAAGTAGGATGAACACAACAGTACTTCGCTGTTTTTCAAGACCTGTTGTGGTATCTGTTCCTAAGAAAAATTTCATCATCAAAGGCGAGACATTTGAGACAGAGATTTTTTTATACTATCCGCATAATATTACGCATAGTAAGGTGGAAATAATAATAAAAGTGGACGACAAAGAAATACCTATACAAAACGGCGTCGGAACTTACAAAACTACATCCACCGTCTATGGCGAACACAGATATGAGGTAGTAATTTCCGTCAAAAATCCATTTAATGGTAAATTTGAAAGATACCGACGCGCTTTTAGCTTTGAGGTGGGCGAAAGGTGCTATGAGTAACTCATTAGATTTCTTACCCTCAGAATCAGGGTGGCATGTTTAATTTTCGCGCAAAAGTAGTTGGCACTTTTTTGGAATGTAAAATGTAAAAGTTGTAGGACGCGAATGGACGCAAGGTGTGGTTATCCGTCTAACTTTGCCTAAGAAGACTCGTCAGACGAATCCCTTTATTCAGTGCGAATATTTTATGAGACAAATCACTACATTTCATAAAAACCTTCGTCTGCCGAGTAAACCTCGCAAGCAAACTTAGACGGGTAGCCCAAGGTGTTTTTATTTTATTGATTTTTAATTTTTTAAACAATAAATAAACGCAAATGTATTGTACACGTACTACTACTTTTACATTTTAAATTTATTATTTTACATTTTACATTTTAAAAGTCTCAACTCTAAACATGCCGAAAACCAGATGATTTATGCACTATGTTCTTCGGATAATGTCCTTTCAAAATCATCTGCCAAATCCGGATTGGGTCGCCACTTAGAAACAATATATCCTGCCAACATGCTGCACACAAACGAAGGTCCTAATTCAGCGATTTTATCAAAATAAATGCCGATGCCATCCATCGCAGGAACGACAAATTTGAATATTGGAATGGACAAAAAGCCGACAATCATGGATGCCATTGCACCGCGTTCGGTATAATTTTTCCAGAATAAAGATAAAATCATCGCAGGACAAAAACTCGCCGCAATACCCGACCAACCAAATATCACAAACCAGAAAATAGTGCGTTCCGGTGTCGTGAAAGCTACTATCAAAGCAATGCCCAATGCGAAAATTGCCATAGCAAAAGTCACTTTTCTGGAGAAGCTATTGAGGTCGTCGAGTTTGAGATGTGGGTTGAGAATTTGTTGGTAAATATCGCGCACAATGGCACTCGAAGCGACCACCAATAAAGAATCAACGGTGGACATAATCGCCGCCAAAACCACCGCCACATATACGCCTACAAAGAGCAAAGGCAGCAGATGTTCGACCAAAAGAATGAGAGAATTTTGTCCATTATTGCCCAATACAGCATCTACATCAGCGCCGGCTTCCGTGAAAAAATAACGTGCTAAAATACCTATCATCACTGCCGCCGCATCGGTTACTAAGGTCAAAATAATCGCCAGCCAACGCCCTTTTTTAATTTCGGATTCATCTTTGATGGACATAAAACGAACAAATAATTGCGGCGAACCCATAAAGCCCAAACCAATCAATGCGTAGCCGAAAAGTGTGGCTACATTTACGCCTGTCAAGCCGCCCGGTCCCCAAACATTGACCAATCCCGGATCGATATTGCCGAGTGTTTGCCAAAGCGGAAAGCCGTCTTTCAGGTAAAAAAAGCCGACTATCGGTAATATTATCAGCCCCGAAAACATCAACATACCCTGAAATAAATCCGACCAAGCCACTGCCACAAAACCACCAAATAAAATATACGCCAGCACGATACCAAAGCCCACCAATGCGCCTGTGTAATAATTCCAACCCATAAAGGATTCGAAAGCCGAGCCTGTGGCGTCTATCTGTGCGCTCACAAATATCACCACAAATACCGACAACACCATCGCTGCCAATATGCGTAGATGATGTGTTTTGGATTGGAAGCGACTGACCAGATAATCGGGAATCGTAATCGCTCCGTAGCGGTCGCTGAGGCGTTTGAACCGCTTTGCCATCAACAACCATGCTACCGCTACTCCAAGCACTTCGCCCAATACGACCCAGAAAGCACTCACCCCGACAGCCGCCCCCAAACCCGTGAGTCCGAGCAGCAACCATGCCGATTCGCCCGTCGCGCGGGTAGAAAAAACGACGACCCAAAAGCCGAGTTTTTTGCCGCCTACGTAGTAGTCTTTGATGTCCTTCACTTTGCGTGAAGACCAAAGACCAATCCCGAAAAGAATGGCGAAATAGAAGCAGAGTATGATTAGTTTGATTAACATGGTTCGAGTTGCGGGTTGCGAGTTTCCTAACGCACAATCCGGATTACTGTAAATGAGTTATTCTCAAAGATAGATAAAAATACAAATCGACTCTTATCTTTGCAAAAAATAAAATACGAAAATCATGTCAACAAAAATCTGGCACTCCGACATCCAATTAGATGTACTCAATGATATTTCCCGCAACACTTGCTCTACTCATATGGGCATTCAATTCACCGAATACGGCGATGATTACTTGGTCGCTACCATGCCCGTCAATGAAAAGACCGTACAACCGATGCGGATTTTGCATGGCGGTGCGTCTGTGGTCTTGGCGGAAACAGTGGGTAGTGTAGCAGCAACGCTTTGTGTAGATATGAATACTAAAACTGCCGTTGGTGTGTCGATAAATGCGAGTCACCTGCGTCCTGCGCGTGAGGGTGGCGTGGTCACAGCTACCTGTAAGCCTATACGCATTGGGCGCACGCTGCATGTGTGGGAGATTAAAATTCGAGACGAGAAAGATAGGATGACTTGTATTTGCCGACTTACGATGGCGGTGGTTGACTTGTGAGAGGAGAGAATAGAGAGGTGAGACGAGAGAGGCGAGACGAGAGAGGCGAGACGAGAGAAAAGAGATAAGAGACGAGAGAGGTGAGAATGGGTATATTACTTTTGGGTCTTCTGCATATTTTGCGGAAATTACATTTGATAATTATGTATTCGTTATAAAATACTGACGCTTGTTTTTAAATGATCGTTTAGGAAACAAGATAAGTCGGCGGACATTTACAAATGTCAGGCGACAGCATTTTTGCATTTTATTAAAATACAACATATTACATAGTTTAAATAAATAAAATGTTTTAGAATATAACGAAGATACATCTCGCCTGGCATTTTAAAAATGTCCGTCGAGTAGGCACCCTCCCAAACTAAAAATAAAAACACATATAATTCCCGTAAAATATGCAGTTGAGCCTTACTTTTCTTCTTTCAGGTCTCAATTCTCTCGTCTCTTTTCTCTCGTCTCTCGTCTCAATTCTTCTCTCTCATCTCTCGTCTCCGCATAGGCATGGCATCTATGATGGCGAATAGCTTTTCACAGGTGAGGATGTCGTTTTGAGTGAGTTTGATGCCACCGTCTAATCCGATTAAAATGACTTCAAACGGGCTGTCGTCCGATTTGTATTTTTGGTATAATTTATTGGAATTCATCCACTCATTATCAGCATTTAATCCGCGTTGAAATTGATTGGCTTGGACTTGATAGACGACTAATTTGCGTTCTTTCATTCCCACTGAATGGGTACGAAATTCGGTAAGTTGAGTTTGTAATTCGGGTGGAGTAGTATCCTTTACAAGGATGAGAATGAGGCGGTTTTTCCATTGGTGGGTGGAGAGATTTTGTGCGTCGGCATTGACCATAAAAAAGGAAAATGTGGTGAGGAATATGAGTTTTTTCATAAATAAAAATGATTGTCTGGGTTTACGTGATGTAGAGAAAATTCATGAATTTTCTCTACATCACGAATCGGTAAATGGTCGATTCCATTGTTTTTTTAAAATAGAAACAACTTAACAAAGTAGGACGCAAGATACGGGCTGGATACTGTCATTTGTCGGTACAAGAGCACCGTGCTACGATTTATAACCAACTCGGTCCTTCCATCACCTTTTGAATGAAGCGAGGAAGTAGTTCAAAATTCATAAGTATAGTAAAGAAGAAACCCCAAACCGCGCCCGTAAAATGCGCCATGTGACCAATATTATCTGTACCTTTTTTGTCCATATACCACGAATAGTACAGGTAAGCCACACCCGCCAATATCTGCGGAATAGCGATGATGCCATACAAATAAAGATCTTGCCACGGCTCAAATAATATCACAGCGAATACCACCGCCGATACACCGCCCGAAGCTCCCAAAGCGGCATAATGTGGGGCATTTTGGTACCGAAAAAAACTCGGAATAGACGAGACAATGATACCACCAAAGTACAATCCCATGTATTTTATGGTGCTAAATTCGCCGAGAAAATTGGGATATAAATATTTTTCTACTGCATTACCAAACGACCACAATACAAACATATTGACGCCCAAGTGCCACCAATCCGCATGGATAAAACCCGATGTCAGAAAGCGATACCACTGATTGTGTTCCTTAATCGTGACGGGATGAAAAATAAGTTGAGATTTGCCATTGCGATTCTGCATAAGTTGCCAGGAAATCAAGCAAGTAAGGGCTACAATGAGGTTGGTAATAGTCAGAAGTTCTGGATTCATTAAACGTGCTGATGTACTGATGTGCCGACGTACTGATGTGCTCATGTATATACGTCAGTACATCAGCACACCCACACGTCAGCACATCAATGATGATACGGTTCGTTTTTTAAAATCGTCATGGCGCGGTATAGTTGTTCAGTGAAAAATACGCGCACCATTTGATGTGAAAACGTCATTTTTGATAGTGAAAATTTCATATTGGCGCGGTCATACACTTTTTGCGGAAAACCGTAAGCACCGCCGACCAAAAATATAGCTTTTTTTTGTGGTTGTTGCAATAATCTTTCCATAAAAACAGCAAATTCGGGCGAAGTGTATTGTTTGCCTTTATCGTCCAACAGAATGAGGTAATCATCCCGTTTGAGTCGCTTCAAAATTTCCTCGCCTTCTTTCGTTTTGATTTGCTCAAATGACAATCCTTTGGTCTTTTTCAATGCCGGAATCACTAACACTTCAAAAGGCAAATAATGCTTCAATCGCTTGACATACAACGCCATACCTTCCTCTACAAAATCCTGTGCTGTTTTTCCGATTAACCACAACTCTATCTTCATAATATCAATGAGTGAATGAGTGAATTTTGAATGAGCGAATGATTTTAATGCTATAATGCCGAAATGATACAATGCGATAATGGAGGGGAATATTGTAGCATTATCGCATTTCAGCATTGTAGCATTACTATTCACTCATTCAGTCATTCAAAATTCGCTCATTGCCAAGACCATTTGTATGTTGCTGCGTTCGTATGGGCTTTCGTGTCCTTGTACTTCTTGGAAGCCGAGTTTGCGGTATAGATTAATGGCTGGGGTGAGTTTGGTATTGCTTTCGAGATAAACGGTTTTTGCGCCGAGTGAACGTGCTTTCTCTATCACCGCTTCTCCTAATAAATAACCAATGCCCTGACCGTGATAGTCGGGATGTACCCCCATTTTCGCCAACTCATAATCGTAATCCAAGTCTTCTAATTTGACCAACGCACATGTACCTACCGCCTTGCCTTCTTGTACGGCAAAAACAATATAACCACCTTTTTCGATAATATTTTTTTCAGGAAAATCCAATGCCTTGTAATCAGCAGCTTCCATTTCAAAATATTGTTCAATCCACCATTGATTGAGTTGCTTGAAAGCTTCGCGATATTTGGGCGCGTAATCAACAACTTTCATAATAATGGTTAATGGTTAATGGTTAATGGTTTTCGCTACGCGAAAATCATTGCACATCATGCAAAATTAGTCATTAATCTATTCTATCGAAATAAAAAATACGTATTGATTCACGTTGATTTAGCATTAATCATTAATCATTAACCGTTAATCATTAACCATTATCTTACGTGTGTGATTTTCGAATTTCAAAAAATAAACGCCTGTTGGAAATTGCGATATATCCAATATTTCATTTGAAGTTTGAAGGACGCCTGAAAATACGGTTTCTCCCAGTGCAGAAACCAATTCAAAAGGTGCTGCTTCACTAACATTTCGTTGAATATTAATGTGAGAATTAGTTGGGTTAGGATAAATTAAAATATCTGTAACTGATTGACTTTCTTCTACATCAGTAATCGTTGTGCCATTGAGGTCGTATTTGGAGAAAAATTTCCAAATTTCTTGTGAGGCATTAATATCTCGATTGGTGACACCTATGTTGATGATTGCGTCGGGCCAAGTATGCCCACCGCCTTCAATGCGGAAAAATTCGACGTTTGTACCATTATCACCATTACGATAAACATGGTATTGTGCAGTACATGAGTCTTCCGTATTGATATCGGGTATATTGTATATGGTTGGTGTTGCGTCGCAATTATTATGATTGATCCAATAGGTAAGTAAATCATCCATTGAAAGCGCGAAAGCCGAGCCGTTGTAATTTACGACACCATCCTGAGTACCATGAATCTGCATAACCGGAATCGGGCGTTGTGGATTACAAGTGTTAATTGTTGGTGGTGTCATGGAGCCGGTCACAGATGCAATTGCAGCGATGCGTTCACTCAAAAAGCAAGCTAAATGATAGCTCATGTAACCACCATTTGACATCCCTGTGCTGTATATACGATTGGGGTCAATATTGTATTCGGCAGATAATGAGTCGATTAGTGCAGTCGTAAAACCAACATCATCCACCGTACTTCCCGGCGTAAAGCCCACATTAAAATGACGGGATCCGGTAGCGTCTAAAGTTCCATTGGGATGCACAACGATAAAATTAGCGGTATCAGCTATAGCGCGAAAATCACCGTAGAACTCCTGTTGAAATGCAGTGCTGCCGTAACCGTGAAAATTCAGCACTAATGGCACAGCTGATTGACCGGAATAGATTTCAGGTACATAAATTCTGTATTCTCTTTCCAATCCATCGTGCATGATAGTGTCCTGAATAGTTGTTTGAGTGTAAGCGATTAGGGGGCAAAATAAAAGTAAAAGGTAGATGATTTTTTTCATATGAAATATAGTTGGATGGTTTTATGGTTTTCATTGTTGGATATTTTTCGCATAGCGAAAAAATAATAAAATAACTATGTAGCAATTTAGCCATGAAACAATTGAACCATAAAGCAATGAAGCCATAAAACAGTGAAGCAATTGAACAAATAAAAAAAGGGTTAGTTCCACGAAAATGAAAGCTAACCCCGAAACCCTATGACAATAGGTGTCAATTGTCAAACACAAGATACGTAAAATCGGTTGTAAATGCGAATTATTTTATGTCGTGAACAAGCATTTCGCATAGGCTTTAACAGAATTTTAAGGAAATTAGTCAAGTTCAAGTTCAAGTATCAAGTTCAAGTTCAAGTTTTGGGGCGCGACAAGTCGCGTCTTTTTCATTTTATCAAACTCATTCAAACTACAAATATTTGCCGTAGGCAAATAAAAAACTTGAACTTGAACTTGTACTTACTAACCGATTCCTCTTTCCTTTTTAATCATATCATAGGCTTCGAGGAGTTTTTGAAATTTTTGTTGGGCGGCTTTTTGGACATCTTCACCGAGGGTGCTGACGCGGTCAGGGTGATATTTTTTTGCCATCCGGCGATAGGCTTTTTTCACTTCTTCATCGCTTGCTTTTGGGTCAACTTCGAGGATGGTGTAGTAGGTTTTCATATCCACACTTGCTATCCGTTTGCTGCCCAAAAACATGGCGTGTATAGATTTGAAATCTTTATTACTAATTCCCAAGTGGCTGGAAATCAATTGTATGGTATTGGTTTCTTTTTGTGAAATATCACCATCAGCCTCAGCAATCGCAAACATAAAATGCACCAACTGAAGCCGCACCGCATGAGATTTTATTTTCTTGATTTGCAATGCCACTTTTCGCACTGAAAACTCTTTTTCAAGAATGACTTTCAGCAATTTCATACGCGATTCGATGTGTTCTTCACCGAAATTACGGACGTAGAAATCCTTTACATATTCCACTTCTTCGGGCGTTGCAGGATTGTCGGTTCGCATCACCTCTGCAGCCAATATCAGCAGACACAATTCAAATTCATTGCGCTCTACGGTATAATTGCGAATGACATTATCTGCGTGGTCTTTTGCGTAGTTTTGAACATACTTAAAACCACCCACGACAGTATTCATCGCCGAATCAAAGATGGAACCTATCGGACCTTCC
>CALHBW010000005.1 GCA_937930625.1 uncultured Saprospiraceae bacterium
ACGACAACGATTGATAAGGCAACTCTAAAAGCCTTGATTATCCAACTATTTGAGGAGGATAAAGAATTTCTGCGTAAAATAGTGTCACTTTTTCAGGCAGAAGAAAAACCTAAGAAAAAGAAGTTGCCACAGAATATGAATGATGAAGAACATGCAGAATTTATGAAGGAAATCCTCGAAAAACATGCTGTTGAAAAAGAAGATTTATTACCTCTGCGCGAACTTTTCAAAGATGAATTACCGGCAGAAGAACTTGTTAAAATGTTGTAATGATTTACCTCATTGATACCAATATCATCGTCCATTTTGTTCGCGATTCTCAGCTTTATGATACAGTAGAACAGGGGCTTGATTTATTTACTCGCCCAAATCGTGTGCTTATATCAGAGGTTTCGGTTGGTGAGATATATTCACTATCAAAAAGAAATCGTTGGGGACAACGAAAAATAGACCGCTTGGATGATTTCCTGTCTAAAGTTGGCTTAATCAATATTTCTACTGAAGGTATCCACGAAGCCTACGCCGACATCGACTCATACAGCCAATCTCACCATCCAACACGCTCCCTCCCACAAGGCATGACCGCCCGCAACATGGGCAAAAACGACCTCTGGATTGCCGCTACCGCCTACGTACTCCGCGCTACACTCGTCACGACGGATAAGGATTTTGACCATTTGCAACGCTTCTTTGGCTTGGAATGGGTGGAACAGTGAAGGAGTTGAGGAGTGACGACAGGACTTCACTTGCGACTATTGGACATTTAAAAAATCAACATTAATTAGGCAATATGAGTTTACATTAACCCAACTTGCAGAATTGTAAACTTAACTTATTGATAACCAATGATTTAATTTTGTCAATGGTACACTACATATTTATTTTAGAATTTATACAAAAAAAATAATATCATTTTATATATTTATAATTTGTAGTAATTTAATTATCAATTAAAATATTTAGCATTATAATAAAATAAAATTATATAAGTTTTTTAAAAATTAAAAAATATTAATTATTTACTTTTTCCTTGTTGTAATTTTTTAATATAAAAATAAAATTTTAACTTTCTATACTTTCTAATGTGGACTCTCAACTATCAATCACTTTGACGACAATGAAATTGACTATGAAAATAAAATTTGTATCTATCCTTTTATGCTTATTTGTTTCGTGCAGCTATCTACCCGAAGAGCTGACATTAAATAATGCCATTTCCATCGAAGAAACGCCCAATTACATCGTCTTATCTCCGGCTAGTGTTGCACCTCAATCCACCGGAATTGTATTTTATCCCGGCGGTTTGGTCGATCCGCACGCATATATTGAGACCTTTCAAGAACTGGTGAGTATGAATGGCAGACAGGTCGTGATTATGAAGGTCGCCGCGAATTTGGCGATTTTGAATAACAGCAAAGCAGCGCGTTTTTTGGATGATTTTGAAACGGACAAATGGGTAATTGGCGGTCATTCACTTGGTGGAGTAGTGGCTGCTATGGACGCGGCGACGCATCGTTCGGCGTACAGCGGTTTATTTCTGTTGGCTGCTTTTTCTGTATCGGATTTGTCGGATTGGGATGCGCCCGTGATGGTACTCACCGGAGAATTTGACGTAGTGGGTAATCCGGGCGATCTTGTTGAAAATGAACCGAATCTCCCGCCGCGTTTGGATGCCCTTATCCTTGCCGATATACCCACTACAGGTACAATTGGACAAACGATTTATCACGATATTCCGGGGGGAAATCATGCTCAATTCGGGTCTTACGGTGAGCAGATAGGAGATGCACCCGCAACCATTGACGCTGCCACACAACAGGCAGAAGTCCGCGATTTTTTAAGAAGATTTTTGGAAGTAAATAATTTGTAAACGAGTTGCGGGTTACGGGTTTCGAGTTATTTACTCCAACCCGTAATTTGTTAACTTGCAACTTGTGTTAAGGATGAAAAAATTAGTCTTATCAATTTTTATTTTTTGTTTGATAAATACACTTAATGCCCAACAAATCGCGCTCAATTTTGAGTCGTTTCCCGGTGTGGCATATCGCGGTGGCGGCGGTTATTTTTATGGTGGCGGCGGCTTGGAAGTCACCTATCAACACGATTTTAAGCAAGGCAGAATACGCGGCGGTTTGGAATATAGAATCATAGATTGGGGCAATCAAATCGGGCTGAATGTGGCGTATAATCACCCGTATTTTGTACATAATGCCTGGCGCGTATCGGGTACATCGGGGCTACAATTGGGGCTTGCCTTGTTTCGGCAGCGTCCTTTATTTGTGTATGGTTTGGAGTATTCTCCAGAAGTGGAATGGCAGTCCGGTAAACGTTTTTTTGCTAATGCCGGTCTCGGTATTCGATACACCAACAGCCCGAAATATAGAAATTTCGGAACGATTAATTCGGTTTTAGAATTGCCGATAAAAATAGGTTTTGGATTTCGATTAGGGAAACGCTCCTGACGTAAAACGATTTTGTAAATCGTTATTTTTGTGCGTGACGATTTGCAAAATTGTTTTACGTTTTACAAATTTTGCTTAAATTTAAACGTCTTCCTCATCTTCTCAAAAAGCGCATCCGCCTCGTCGAAATTGAGTGTTTGTTGTCCATCGGAAAAGGCTTTTTCCGGGCATTGGTGCGCCTCGAAAATCACGCCATCAGCCCCAGCCATGATACTCGCCAAAGCAATAGATTCTACAAACCGACGCACCCCGATACCATGCGAAGGGTCGGCAATAACGGGTAGATGTGTTTTCTCTTTTAATATGGCTATCGCATTGATGTCCATGCAGTTGCGGTAGGCTTTTTCGTAGGTGCGAATACCACGTTCGCAGAGAAGGATACGCTCATTGCCATTGGAGAAAATGTACTCGGCAGATTGCAGTAATTCATCAATCGTACCCGAAATACCGCGCTTGAGCATTACGGGTTTGTCAACTTTACCGAGTGCATCTAATAAGTTGAAATTCTGCGAATTACGCGCTCCAACTTGAAAAATATCGACGTATTCGAGCATGTCGTCTATCTGCTCACTCATCATTACCTCGGTGATGATTTTGATACCTGCTGTACGCGCTTTTTTATACCACAATTTCAAACCATCAATCCCCAATCCACGAAACGAATACGGCGAGCTACGCGGCTTGTACACCCCTCCGCGCATGATGCGAATACCGTTTTTGACCAAGTGATTTATGGTGTTTTCAATCTGCTCTTCTGATTCTATCGAACAGGGTCCTGCCATCATCTCGAAGTGTCCGCCGCCGATTTTTAGTCCATCACCCAAGTCAATAGTCGTATCATCGACCTTCCATTTTTTGGACACCAATTTATAAGCATCACTCACCCGATGAATGTCGCGAATACCCGCCATCGTACCGATACTACGGATGTCAAATTCTTTTTTTCCGACACCAATAATATATTCGCCAAATTGGGTCGAAACCTCCATCGTTTTGTATTGGATGGCGTTGAGTTTGGCGGCGAGCGTGGCACGTTGTACATCGCTGATGTTGTGTTCTAATTGTATTATCAT
>CALHBW010000006.1 GCA_937930625.1 uncultured Saprospiraceae bacterium
CGCCTACCTACGTGAAATGTTGCAAGAATACAATATCAGATATTCAAAACACAACCCCAAAGCAGTCTTCGAAGAAACCTACTTCGATGAAATTGTGAAAAGGGTGTTAGATGAACCTACTCACCTCAATAGCTTCTCCGGTTTTTTGGCTTTGATTGAAGAAATGAAAGGAAAATTATAAGCTCGCCTAAGCCAATAACAACTTAGACAACAACTTCACCGATACACTCCCCAGTCGTTCGATATTATCCACGAATTTGGTAGCTTTTTCATTGTCCGAAGTCGCATCTGATACGAGTTCGACGAGTTCGACGAATCGTTCCTTATTTTCTTTTGAAGGAAAAAGGGCAGCGATTTCGGCTTCTTTTAAGCGCGTATTGGCGGCGATGACAGCGAGCTTGGCATCGGTAGCTTTAGCGGCTTCATCAATGTGGTCATCCAGATTGTCAAAAAAATCATTGTCCGGCATTTTCTTTTGCTTTTAATTGTTTGATTAATGCGTTGATAGTATCCAAATATTCTTCTGTTTGTTCTTTTCCTTCATCCAATATATCAACTTTATTATTTATTTCTCCCATAAAGCTGTAAGCAGCATTAAGGGTACTTCGGTATTCTTTTTCATTGACCCCCAGAGCATTAAGTATCTCAGTTTGTGTTTTTTTCACTTTGGCGGCAGAGGCGAGATAATTGGTCAATATCGTATTCGACACCTGCAAATCATTATAATGTAGCAGCAATTCTTCTTCTAATAGCTTCTCGGCTTCGTCAAGTGGAGCTATCATTTCATCTCGTTTATCCTTGATTTTTTTCTGGATTCTTGTCCCCACTTCTATCGTAAATTTACGCATTTCCTGTGCATCGCCCGAATTACATATTTCGCCCCATTTGTCTTGTACGGCGGGAATGCTGTAAAATTGATTGGAAAATTCGGGCAGCCAAACCTCATTGATATATCGGTCCACTTTGTCGCGCTTTTCATCAAAAAAACTTTTCAATAAAGCCACATGCGTGCGCTGCGTCTCTTGTATGGACATCCCCAAATTTTTCGATAATTCGACGGATTCTCTTGGCACGCTCACACAGGAATAACACGCGAGAAGCACAATACAAAGAATAAGTGTAAATGGGTTTTTCATAAGTTTATTCATATTTGTTATTCGTGTATTCGTTATTTTAGACGTAATCCATTAATGCTAAAATAGGGAAAACATTTTACATATTTTAATTTTTGATGCTCAAAATTTCCGGCGTATTCAGTTCGGGGCTGTCCAATGCCTTTTCGATAAGTGATTGGTCGATTACAAAACGCTCAAGCAATTCATCCGAATCGACCTTTATCGCATCTGCTGTAATGGATGAAGGCGGAGATGCGGAGGCTGCGGGAGTTATTTTTGGTTCGGCAGGCTCACTTTCATCTACTCTAGCCCGCTCAAATAAATCATCAAAATCAGGTGTTTTAAGAAAATGTGTTTTCAATTCTTTAAACATATTTACATAAAGATTCATCAACTGATTCTTCTGTTTTTCAATAATATCCTTACTGTTGAGCAGTTTGATTTGTAGATTTTGGTATTCGGTTTCGGCTTGCTGTCTGTTCTTTTGAATGACTGCCTCGCGCGCCTTTTCCCAATGCCGATGAAAGTCAAATGTCTCGTAATCATTCCGCTTATCGGATGCGCTGATTTCGTACAAAAGATAGTCATTTTCACGATAGGGTTGCAAGTTATTCTTATCTTTTCCGTAATATAACTCGCTGTCTTTCACCCACAAATGCTCCTTCTTGATATTATCTTGATGTTCCCGCATCATTACCCTATAACCACTCACAAAATCTGCCTGTCGAAATTCGTCGCGTTGTCCCATTCTAAACTGCATATCATCTCCCATTCCAAAAAAACCTTCAATACCTTCCATCATCGGTTCGGCAATATTCAGGTAGCCCGACAAATTGGAAGAATCAAAGGATTTTGCCACAGACTCCAACAGTTTAATGGTCTGTGTCGCCCAATTTTTAGTCTTAAAACGCATCAATCCGGCGAATAAAACCACATTATCTCCCCGATAGGGTACAGGTCCTACTACGCGCGTATTTTTGTAACGCACATTTTCATTGCCATCCAATTCCTGTATGCTTTTCAGTAAATCAGGACCAACTACGAAAGGCAATTCATGTCTTTTATTGGCATAAATAAACTCCGTCAAAAACAGCGTCAATGGAATATACTCATTCCAATACTCGCGTTTGTACTTCAAAAATTGCTCGGTCAACGAAATCTCAAAATAACTTTCACGCGGCAAAATAGGTTTACCGACACTTTTATTTTCATCCAATACATTAGAAGCCGGAATTTGAAAGGCTGCATAAAGTACCGACTCCGCACGACGTACTTTATTCCAGATATTTGCAATAGAAGGCATAGCTTATTAAGTTTAAGTTTAAGTTTAAGAATGGCTTTTTCATAAAAAAATAATTAACTGATAGTCAATTAGATAGAATTTTGCTAAAACTACCTTTTTCCACCCCCAACCCCCTCCAAAGGGGGAGATAAAACTCTGGAAATCAATAGACTCTCCCCCTTTGGAGGGGGTTGGGGGGTGGAAAAAGGTAGTTTTAGCAAAATTCTATCTAATTGACTATCAGTTAATTATTTTTTTATGAAAAAGCCATTGTACAATTGATTTTTTATATTTTTTTGAAGTAATTTGACAAGTTTATCTAAACCATAGAAGTAATTGACACTTTTGGAATTTGAAAAAATGGCACTACGGTGAAAACTATGGGGCGGTGAAATCTGATGTAAGGTAAAGCTTGAGACAGCCCAAGAAATCTATAAGGTTTTCGAAAACCTTATAGATTTGTAACCAGACTTTTACGCTACCCACAGTTTTCACCGTAGTGCCGAAAAAATAATTTAGACCTCCGTTTACTAAACTTCAAAGAGTTTAGTAAACGTATATAAGGCACTAACTTTTAGGTCATTACAAATTTTGGTGACATGCTTACGTTTACTAAACTCGAAAAGTCTATTGATACCCCACAGAATATATATTTTTGATTATCAAATAATTATAATTTTAAAAATTAACTTATTTTATAAAAATTTATTTTAAAATTATAATTCATTATCAGTGTGTTATGAAATTGAAAACTTCAATTCAAATGAGTTTTTTATTCTGTGGGGTATCAATAGACTCGAAAAGTTTAGTAAACGGATGACTTACATTTTGTGTAATATTAATTTCATAGAGTGTCAACCAATCAGATAAACTTGTCAGTAATTTTGATGCGTTTCGTTCATCATTTACCATTATAAAACTATTTGGCATATTTATAGTGTAGTGGAGTCGTGTTGTAGTATCTTTGCACAACTACAACACCACGAAACCCCGACACCACAATACTAACAACATGGCAAAAGTACTAATCGTAGATGACGAGGCGAGCATCCGCCGTACACTCAAAGACATTCTCGAATTTGAAAAATACAAAGTCGATGAAGCGGGTGATGGCTTAGATGCCTTAGCGAAATTAAAAAAAGACACATACGATGTCGTTATTATGGACATCAAGATGCCCAAAATGGACGGCTTGGAGGCATTGGAGCGTGTGGCAATACTCGCGCCCGATACGCCCGTAGTGATGATTTCGGGGCATGGCAATATCGAGACAGCAGTGGAAGCCGTCAAAAAAGGCGCGTTTGATTATATCGCAAAGCCGCCGGATTTGAATCGCCTCTTGATTACGATTCGTAATGCCATGGATAAGTCGAGCCTCATCACCGAAACGAAGGTCTTGAAACGCCGCGTGGCAAAATCCAAGACGCAGGATATGGTCGGCGCATCGACAGGCATTCAGAAGATAAAAGACACCATTGAACGTGTAGGACCGACCGAAGCACGGGTTTTGATTACCGGTCCGAATGGTACAGGTAAGGAGTTGGTGGCACGTTGGTTGCATGCCAAAAGCAATCGTGCAAGTGCGCCTATCATTGAGGTGAATTGTGCCGCAATTCCTTCCGAACTAATTGAAAGTGAGCTATTTGGACATGAAAAAGGTGCGTTTACATCTGCACACAAACAGCGCATCGGAAAATTTGAACAGGCAAATGGCGGTACACTTTTCTTGGACGAAATTGGTGATATGAGCCTCTCGGCACAAGCGAAGGTCTTGCGCGCATTACAAGAAAATAAAATCACTCGCGTAGGTGGCGACAAGGAAATCAAAGTGGATGTTCGCGTAGTCGCTGCGACGAATAAAGACTTGCGGCGTGAGATTGCGGAGAAGAAATTCCGTGAGGATTTGTATCATCGTTTGGCGGTGATTATTATTCAAGTACCACCATTGAATGAGCGTTTGGACGACATTCCTTTACTTTCCGAACATTTCATCCAAAGTATCTGCAATGAATATGGTGTATCACCGAAAAAAATCACGCCGAAGGCACTCAAAGCCCTTCAAGATGTCAATTGGACGGGAAATATTCGTGAGCTTCGCAATGTTATTGAGCGACTTATCATTTTGAGTGATAAGGAAATCACTGAGCAAGACGTACTAGACTACGTAAAACCAAGTAGCGTCAATAAAGATGCGCTGAAAGACCTCTTTTCGCGTTTTGATGATTTCGGTGAATTAAAAGACCACCTTAAAAAGGAATACGATGCGTTTCGCAAGTAATTTTTTGAATGGATAATGTATAACGGATAATGTATGACGTTAGAATCGTGCAAAGCGTGATTCGATTCATGGTATTATACATTATCCGTTATACATTTTTCATTCCCACGCAATTCTAAACGTTAATCAAACGTTAATAGCCTCGAACATTTAAAACGACGCCTTTCATGCGATATTTTCAGTATTTTATTTTGACCCTTATTGTTTTCTTTTTCATTATTTCGGGCTGCCGCAAAGAGAGTTTTACGGAAGATATGAGTGATAAACTCGAATTTTCGATAGATACTTTGCGTTTTGATACCGTTTTTGCTTCACGCGGTTCGGCTACTCGCTCTATCAAGGTATTTAACCGACACAATCAATCTATTAGAATTAGTGAGATTGATTTGGGTGAAAATTCTTTTTATCGCATGAATGTGGATGGCACACCCACCTCGCGCATACAAGATGTAGAAATCGCACCGAATGATAGCCTTTACATTTTTACAGAGGTCGAAATTGACCCGTCCAATTCTGCCAATCCTTTTATTATCTTAGATTCCATACGCTTCGAGACGAATGGTAATACGCAATATGTATGGTTAGAATCTTTTGGGCAAGACGCGGTGTATGTTGGCGAATCGTATCGTTTGGCAGGCTTGGTCTGCAATGGTGGTACAGTGACTTGGGATGATGCGCGTCCGTATGTCGTCTTGGGATTTTTGTTGGTAGATGGTTGTGATTTGGTGATAAATCAAGGCGTGGATGTTCATTTTCAAGGTGGTACAACACGCGATACGCTTGATGGCGTTGCCCTCACATTGCCCAATGGAACGATGTATCTCACCAACACCGCCAGCATAGATGTACGCGGCGAATTGGGCAATCCGGTGCGCTTTCTGACGGATAGAATTGAGCCGGAATTTATAGACAGACCCGGACAGTGGGGAACGATTTGGCTTTCGCCGGGCAGTCAGGGCAATAAGATGAATTATACGGAAATACGCAATGCCGCGATAGGTGTGCGCGTAGATTCAGCCGCCGATTTGAGGATTGATAATTCGACGATTTATGAGACTTCTTCTTCGGCAATACTTGGTATTCATGCGGATATTGAGGGGACGAATAATTTAATTTTCGATATTAGCATCAATGACTTGCAGTTTGAATATGGTGGAAATTACCACTTTACACATTGCACATTTGCTAATGAAACTAATAATCGTTTTCTCTCTCATTCAGACCCTGTGTTGCGAATGAGTAATTACTTTGTGCCAGGAGTAGATGCTAATGGTAATCCGATTATTTGGGAGAATGACCTCAACGCTACTTTTGAAAATTGTATTTTCTACGGTACCCGTCCCGACGAAATTTTGCTGGACGACCCGGAGGAAGTGACTGCCGCATTTAATTATACTTTCAATCATTGCCTCATAAAAAAGGATACGCTCAATACGGATTTACCCAACTACATGAATTCTGTTTTTGTAGAAAGTTCGGCTGATTTTGGTTTCTTGGATTCCCCTGAATTTGACTATCGACTAGATACGATTATCAATCCTGCTATCAATACAGGTACGAGTCTCTTGATGATGCCAACGCCTGTTGATTTGGATGGTATCATGCGTGATGGAATGCCAGATATTGGAGCATATGAGTTTCAGGAATAGCGCGTTGCCTACTTTGATTTGACAAAATATTTTGTTATATTTGAAGATGAAAAAGCCTGATAACAAATCGCAAAAACCACGCATTGACTATGATGGGCAGTGGAAAACTATCATCATGATATTTTTCAAGGAGTTTATGCAGTTTTTTTTGCCGGAATTATTGCCCGATATTGACTTTAGCAGACCACCCGAATTTTTGGAGCAGGAATTGGCGAAAATCATTCCCCAAAAAACTGCTAAAGGGCGTCGGTCAATTGATAAATTGGTCAAAGTTTGGCTCAAAAACGGAGAGGAAAAGTGGTTGTTTATACACATCGAAGTGCAATCTTGGGATGACCCGGATTTCATGGAACGGATGTTTACCTACTTCTACCGTATCTACGATAGCAAGGGGAAAGTTATCTTTGCCTTTGCCATTTTTACAGATGAAGTACCTGAACCGCATGACCGTTTTGAGTATAAATTTAAGAGTACGGAGTTGGTTTACAAGTTTAAAACGTACTTAGTGAGGGATGCAAAGGAGGAGGACTTATTGAAGTCCGATAATGTTTTCGCGCTTGTTGTTTTAGCATCCAAATACGTCAGTCAAACGAAAAATGATGCGGAGCGTCGGCGAAAATTTAAGCTGAAGTTGTTCCGTTTGGCAATTGAACGCGGTTATTCAGCAGAAAAAATAGAGGCACTTATTATTTTTCTTGATATCATCATGTATTTGCCACCTGAAATGGAGCAGCAGTTTAAGTACAAATTCAAAGAAGAAGTTTTAAAAACATCAGACATGGAAAAAGATTACATCATATCGCCTACACTTGATTATGTCTATGGACTTAATAAAGAAGAAATTGATAAGCAGATTGCAAGTATTAATCAAGAATTAGAAGAAGAACGAAAAAAAGTGATAGAAGCTGATAAGAAAATAATAGAAGCTGATAAAAAAGTAAGCGAAGAACGAAAAAAAGTAAGCGAAGAACGAAAAAAAGTAAACGAAGCAACAAAAAAACTCCTTCTATCCGGCTTTTTTGATACAGACGAAATCGCGGACATCATGGGTATGCCCGTTGAGGAAGTCGAAACAATAAAAACTGAAATGGATATTCAAAAATAAATCCACACTTCATGTATGAACAAATGTCGTTCTTTGTTCGTCATGCTTCGTTCTATGTTACTTGGAGAAATATTCACAATTTTATTTATTCAGGAAAAGGTAGTGTTGTGGATGTAACACTACCTTTTTTATTGTGAAATATTGAAAATGATGGGTACATCTCAAATTGTCGCATTTTTATTTTTACCAAATGAAAAATTAGATAAGAATCAAACTATGAAAATTGGCGATAAAGTTTTGGTAATCAATTCTATAAGGTTTTCGAAAACCTTATAGAATTTGGGTAAAAAACCAAACTTCATATCAATTGAAAATACTTTACACTTTTCTATATGCGACAATTTGAAATGCACCCAAAATGATTACTCTTTCACAAATTTCCTCACCATATTTTTTTCTTGTGAAATAACTTGTACAAAATAAAATCCGGCGGCTAAATTACTCACATTCAATTGAACCTCATTATTCATTCCGCATGAATGTTGTTGCAATACTTGTCCATTAATATCTACAATATGCAATTGTGCATCTACCATCTCGTCTAATGAATAACGAACCGTCAGTTGGTCTTTCACAAGATTCGGTAGGACTGTCATTTCATTTTCGCCTTCCTGTGTACGCGCATAGGCATCATCAGGTGTGTACGTAAATGCAGCTACACCATTCGTAATGCAAAAAGTATTCGTTTCTGACGAACCAAATCTACCGCCCCCCGAAGCGAGTTCCGTTCCGTTGGCATCTGTAAGTGTATAATTACCGCAACTTGCAGCTTGGCGCGGAATACCGTTGAACACTCCACCAAGTCCAAGCGTAGCGATATTGATACCCGTCAAAACCGTACTGGTACGACGCGGACACATACCATCATTCGCCGAATCATACACAATTAATTCATAACAACCATCTGCCAAACAAGCAGGTTCGACCACCGATGAACCACCCGGATTCGTCATGTAATCGCCACCTGAAGCCACCACGCTATCATCATTCGTATCAATGATTTCCCAACTCGTCTGTGAGGGACTTCCATCAAAATTAATATTCAAATCCGTTGGTGCACAGAGTAATTGTCCACAAGCATCCACATTCGCTTCCGCCATAAAATCTAACATCGTATGGTCTTGTGTTTCGTCAAATAACACCTGATTTACACGCCCATTCAAACTGATGGTGAGCGAATCTTTATTAGCGTTCCACGAAGTAATCGGCAGTGCATCGCCATCAATGTGCGGGAATAACAGGATTTTAAATTCGGGTGCTACCGCATCTGCTTCTACCACGACGCGCGTA
>CALHBW010000007.1 GCA_937930625.1 uncultured Saprospiraceae bacterium
ACAACAGATTCTCCTACCGGTATTGGAGCAAGTTGCGGTTATCGCGGTGCTGATGTGTGGTTCAGAGCAAGAGTACCTGCAAGCGGAAAACTCGTAATCGACGCAATGGGTATCGACAACCCTGACCCTGTAATTGCCGTATTTACAGGCGATTGCAATAATTTAGGAGAATACGATTGCCGACGCAATGACAGCCCGACCGACGACGGACGTATCATTATCAATGATATGGAACTCGCCAATGATTACATCTATTTCAATGTATTTCGTTATTTCAATCGCAATGGCGGTACATTTGAATTGTGCGCTTACGAGCCTGTCATTCCATCAAGTGATTTTTGTTATTATGCCACCGAATTAAATATTAATAATAGCTGTACGCCAACTACTTACACCAATGCTTTCACCACCAATTCATCACAACACGAAGCCCCTTCTTGTGGCTTATTTAGCGGTGGTGATGTGTGGTTTAAATTTGACATGCCCAATAGCGGCAATATCTCTATCGACATCGACCCGGGTACAAACGCCCTCCCTCACATGGCACTCTACACAGGTGCATGTGGCAATATCACTGAGTACGACTGCGGTGGTTACGGCTATACAGGTGATGAGAAAATTGTTGTCAGCGACGAAAACGTTGCAGGACAGACCATGTATATCCGCGTTTTTCAATATTATGAGCGCAACGGGGGTACATTCAACCTTTGCGTAAAAGAACCCGCCGTACCTGATAATGACATGTGCGGCGGGTCTATTAACCTCCAAGTCGGTGGCAATGCCACAACTTATGCCAACGAGTATGCCACCCCCTCCAACCAAGCTGATGAGCCGGATTGTGGTGAATACGAAGGTGGCGATGTGTGGTTTAATTTCACCATGCCTGCAAGCGGTCACTTGGTCGTAGATGCAGTCAATGGCACAAATAACGACCCCGTATTAGCGATTTATACAGGTTCTTGTGGCAATTTTGAATTATATGATTGTCATGTAGGTGGTGTCTTGGCGGGATATAGCCGCGTGATGATTCACGATGAGGAATTAGCAGGACAAATGTTGTATTTGCGTGTATTCGAATCACAAAATGAAAGCGGCGGTTCGTTTGAATTATCTCTTTTTGAACCTTCTATTCCTGATAATGATTTTTGTGCAGATGCAGTAGATTTGGGTACGCCTTCGGCGCAATGTAATGCCCTAACCTATACCAACCAATATACCACACCTTCCGAAAATGCTCCCGCACCAAGTTGTGGCAACTATCTCGGCGGTGATGTATGGTTTTCTGTCAATGTTCCTGCAAGTGGTCACTTAGCTATCGACGCCATGGGCGGCACGAATCAAGACCCCGTTGTGACGCTTTATACAGGTACATGTGGCAATGTTGCACAATACGATTGTCAGTACAGAGGCGGACCGGACGGTGAAAGCCGCATTATCGTACATGATCAGAGTTTGGCTGGACAAAAACTGTACATTCGTGCCTACCGTTATTTCCATCGCGAAGGTGGTACATTCAGCCTTTGCACATTCGAGCCGAATATTCCTGATAATGATTTTTGTAGTGCTGCCATTAATCTCGGTGTCATCTCCAATGAATGTGTACAAACGACTTACACCAATGAATATGCTACTTCCACGACTTCTATGCCTGCACCTTCATGCGGTGTTTATCAAGGTGGCGACGTGTGGTACACGCTCCAAATGCCTGCAAGTGGTCATTTAGCGATAGATGCATTTAATGGTACAAACAACTCTCCTGCCCTTTCAATTTACACAGGTACATGTGGCAATATTAACGAGTATGATTGTCGGGAAACAGGTAGCCCAAGCGAGGATGGACGTATCGTTATCCACGATGAAGCACTTGCCGGACAGACTTTATATTTGCGTGCTTATCAGTATTATGACAGAAATGGCGGTACATTTGACCTATGCCTTTATGAACCTTCAATTCCTGATAATGATTTCTGTCAAAATGCTATCGAACTGGAAGTAGGAAACACCTGCAACATGACGACATACAGCAATGCTTTGACCACAGATTCTCCGCAAACTGCGCCTACTTGTGGTCTATATCGCGGTGGCGATATATGGTTTAAAGCACAAATTCCCGCAAGCGGACGCTTGGTGATTGATACAGATAATAACGAAATTCAGCCTGTAGTCTCCGTATATACAGGTACTTGTGGCAATGCCGTACCTTATACATGTAATGTAGGTAGCAGTTTGAATGATAATGGCGGTAAAGTATTCGTCAACAGTCCAACAATGGCAGGACAGGAAGTTTACATCCGCATTTTCCAATTTTATAATAGAAATGGCGGTGATTTCAATTTGTGTTTATTCGAACCTGCTATTCCGACCAATCAGGATTGTAGTGCGGCTGAATGGTTGATTGTTTCACAAATTCCTGACTACAAATTATTCTCCAATGAATTTACCAATATAGAATTGGATTCCGACCCATCGTGCGGTACTTATCAAGGCGGTGAGATATGGTTCAAAGCCACCATTCCTGAAAGCGGTAAATTGAATCTCGACACCCGCGAAGTACAAATCGACAATGCAGATATGTCTGTCTATCTTGGTACTTGTAATGGTTTGGTAGAAATTGCTTGTGATGATGATAGCGGCACAGGCGATATGGCAAAAGTCACTATCGACGACCTTGAACTTGCCGGACAAACGGTATTTGTACAAGTGTGGCGCAACAGTTCGCCTTATGGTGGTTTCTTTGGTATCAGCAGCCATGAATTTGGCGAATTGGCAGTCGAATTACTCAATTTCAAAGCAGAAGCCATCAATAATCGTCGTGTACAACTTGATTGGATGACAGCAAGTGAGACTGATAATGACTACTTCGACGTCGAGCATAGCACTGACGGTATTAACTTTACCGCAATAGGCAAAGTAGAAGGCGCAGGAACTACCGAAGTACAGCAAGTTTACCAACACATACATGCCCAACCCGTTCCCGGTATCAACTACTATCGCCTCAAAGATGTAGAATTTGACGGCACATCCAACTACTCCAACACCATCAGCGTCACCATCGACAAGCCCGAACGCGAAATCAGTGTATCGCCCAACCCATTCGATACCGAAATGATATTATACTTTGATAAACCATTGGAATACAATGCCTTAGTACAACTCACAGATGTACATGGCAGAATCGTCATGGAAGAACGCCTTCCAAAAGGCACGGTCAATCATTACATTGATACCTCTGACCTATTGGAAAAAGGCGTGTATTTCCTGACATTAATTGATGAAGATTTCCAAATTCGTAAATACGCCGGAAAATTTTTAAGAAATTAAAAAAGTGATATAGTTCTTTACTTTTTTTTCCCAAACGCCCGTTCTTAATCTAAAATGGAAGCACCTGCACAGGCAGGTGCTTTTTTTTGTTTACTGCCTTTTTCTTACCTTTAACCCAATCGTAACACAGACATTCCTGTCTGTACCACACGAACTACAGACAGGAATGTCTGTATTACGAAAATACAAACCACTATGCCACTCAGTCCAAACGAAATAAAACACAGAGCCACACAATTTTCAAAAAAATGGGAAGACGAAAGCCGCGAAAGAGCAGAAAAAGACTCATTTTGGAACGAGTTCTTCAACATATTCGGCATTGACAGAAAGCGTGTAGCGGTATTTGAAATGGCAGTCAAAAAACTCGGCGATAAACAAGGTTTTATTGACCTATTTTGGAAAGGTACATTACTCGTCGAACACAAATCTAAGGGCAAAAATCTTGATAAAGCCTTCGAACAAGCTCTTGATTATTTTCCCGGATTAAAAGATTATGAATTACCAAAATATATTTTAGTTTCTGATTTTCAGAGATTTAGACTATACGATTTAGAAGAAGACACCAAACACGAATTTGAATTATCCGAATTGGTTAACTATACTGACTTGTTTGGTTTTATTTCCGGCTACAAAAAACGAATCCACCAAGATGAAGACCCTGTAAATGTAAAAGCAGCCTATTTGATGGGGCGTTTGCATGACCGCCTACGTGACGTCGGATATGAAGGGCATTATCTGGAAGTCTATCTTGTTCGTTTGTTATTTTGTATGTTTGCTGAAGATACCAATGTATTCGGGCGAGGTGTTTTTCGGGAATATATCGAACTGCACACCAAAGAAGACGGTAGCGACCTTGCCATGCACCTCGCACAAATTTTTCAAGTATTAAATACATCTGAAAATCAACGACTTGCCAACCTCGACGAAAATCTCAATCAATTTAGATACATCAACGGACAGCTTTTTGAAGAACAATTACCTTTTGCTTCCTTTGATAGTAAGATGCGCGAAATGCTGCTTGATGCTGCGGCTTTAGATTGGAGCAAAATTTCTCCGGCGATATTCGGCTCCATGTTTCAGGCGGTCATGAATCCGAGAGAACGTCGAAATTTGGGCGCACATTACACCTCCGAGCGCAACATTCTCAAACTTATCCAACCACTTTTTTTGGATAATTTGTACAAAGAATTTGAAAAAGCAAAGGTTTCATTGCCTAAGTTGACAGCATTTCAAAAAAAAATCGCCCAACTCCGATTTCTTGACCCTGCCTGTGGTTCGGGTAATTTTCTAATTATTACTTATCGTGAATTACGCGAGTTGGAAATACTGATTATCAAGGAGTTATTCATAAAGCAAAAAAAAGAAGGACAGCAAGCATTTAGTATTGAATTTTTGATAAATGTAGATGTTGACCAATTTTACGGTATTGAATACGATGAATTTGCCGCTAAAATCGCAGAAGTTGCCCTGTGGCTGATCGACCATCAAATGAACATGCGCGTCTCGCAGGAATTTGGTGAATATTATACTCGTTTGCCCCTAAAAAAATCGCCGACTATCGTTCATGGCAATGCACTCCAAATTGATTGGGGGACGCTGCTTGGACGAGAAGCCATGGAGATTACCGCCGACCAAACCAACGTTATCCAAGTTATGGAGTCCCAAGTACATTATCAAACCTTGAATGTATATACCAAAAATGTAAATATTTTCAGAAATAAATGGCAAAACAAGGATTTGAGCCATATCCACGACGACAGTGGCTTTGATTATATCATTGGTAATCCGCCTTTTTACGGTTCAAAATTACAATCTGATGAACAACGCGATGATGTCAAAAATGTATTTGGTCAGGAAGTAAAAAACGCCAAAATCATGGACTACGTATCGGCGTGGTACATCAAAGCAGCTCAATTGATTCAACATACGCGTATCAAAGCCGCTTTTGTTTCCACCAATTCAATCGTACAAGGCGAGCAGGTAAGCGTGTTGTGGAATGAAATGTTGAACAAATATGGGGTCAAAATTCACTTTGCCCATCGCACATTCAAATGGAGCAACGAAGCCAAAGGCAACGCTGCCGTCTATTGCGTAATTATTGGTTTTGCGAATTTTGATACTAAAGAAAAATATATTTTTGATTATCAAGATATAAAAGGCGAACCACAGAAAATAAAAGCACAAAACATCAATCCGTACCTTGTAGATGCACCTGATTTGGTGGTCAACAAACGTACTCAACCGCTTTGTGATGTACCCAAAATGAGTTTTGGTAATATGCCTTTGGATGGCGGTAATTTGCTGTTGAGTGACGAGGAAAAAATTGAATTATTGGAAAAAGACCCCAATCTTGCACCTTACATCAAACCACTTATCAGTGCCAGAGAATTTCTCAACGGGCAAAAACGTTGGTGTATTTGGCTCGTTGACGCTTCACCGACAACCCTCAAATCCTCGCCCGAATTGATGCGAAGAATTAAAGCCGTTAAGGACTTTAGATTGGCGAGTGTTGCACCTTCTACCCAAAAACACGCAGCGACTCCGGCATTATTTCGAGATAAAAATAATCCTGAAACATTCATTGTCGTTCCGCGCGTTTCTTCCGAAAATCGCACCTACATTCCAATGGGATTTTTTGATAAAAACTCCATCGTAAGTGATACCTGTATGAGCATTCCCAATGGTGATATTTACCTCTTTGGAATTTTGACCTCTCTCATGCACATGACATGGACAGCCTATGTATGCGGAAGGCTCGAATCCAGATTTCGTTACTCTAAAAATATAGTGTACAACAACTTCCCTTTCCCAAAAGAACCCAGCAAAAAGAACCGACAAAAAGTAGAAGAATCGGTACAAAAAGTATTGGAAATCCGAAGTCAATATCCTGAAAGCAGCCTTGCCGATTTGTATGACCCACTTACCATGCCCCCTGACTTGGTAAAGACACACCAACAACTTGATAAAGCAGTAGATTTGTGCTATCGTCCGCAAGCCTTCACAGATGAGCGCAATAGAATGGAGTATCTTTTTGAATTATACGAAAGCTATAGCACACCGCTTTTGAAACAGAAAAAAAGGAGAAAAAAGTAATAATCAAAAATCAGAACAATGCGCGCCTATCAACCGACTTTATTTCCAAAAATCCAATCCATCTGCCAAACATTCACACAAGAATACGACCTCATTCCCGCAGAAAGAAAAACACAATTACTCCAATTAAGCAATTACATTTCCAATAAAATAAAAGAAGAAAAAACGGTAAAATTGGTCGTGATTTGTACCCACAATTCACGTAGAAGCCACTTGGGTCAACTCTGGCTTGCTGTTGCAGCAGATTATTTTCAAATCCCTGATATTCAGACCTTTTCAGGTGGTACAGAAGCTACAGCCTTTAATATTAGAGCCATTCGCACTTTACAAAACATTGGCTTTGACATTCAGCCTGAAAATAGTGAAACCGATAATCCCATTTACCATATTTGCTGGAAAACTGACATGCCTCCCTACCCTGCTTTTTCCAAAAAATATGAAGATTTTCCCAACCCTAAAAAACAATTCGCTGCCATCATGGTCTGCACCTCAGCAGACGAAGATTGCCCACTCGTACAGGGCTGCGATTTCAGAATTTCCTTACCTTTTGAAGACCCCAAAGCCTTCGACGGCACAGCTCTCGAAGCTGCCAAATACACCGAACGCGCCCACCAAATCGGACGGGAAATGTTTTTTATATTCAGCGAAATTTGAAAATAAACGTAAAACGATTTTATAAATCGTCCTTTGCGAATATTTACTTCTTTACCGGACGATTTACAAAATCGTTTTACGTTCTGCAAATATATTATGTCCACAAATATCAATTTCAATATCGTATCTACCAAAGGAGAAAAAGATTGGCGTCCATACCTTCGACGACAAGAAGGCAAGACAATCGTAGCCGATGAACTTGCCAATTACCCTTATAATGGCATCGGCAAACTATTCATCCATGAAAGCAAAGGCAGGCATCAATTTGGGTCAGCCTTCAAGGTCGCGCCTAATGTGCTGATGACCGCAGCGCATTGTCTGGCGAATATCGTAGAAGAACGCGCCTACCATTTCAGCGACATTACCTACTGTCCCGTTTTTCCGCATCACAACCAAGCATATACCGCCGTCGGCATCGCAGTTCCCGATACTTATGTGGCTTTCAAACATACAGAACACGACTACGGATTCCTGATTTTCGATACCGAATTACCCGGAAATATCCTCCCGATAGCCCCCAATCCTTCCACGACAGGCAGGTGTTTTTCCATTGGCTATCCTGATTCTTACCAATATTTTGGCGATAGAATGATACAAGCCTACGGCAATTATGACAAACCATATTTACAGAAAATGTTGATTATGTACGGCAATGATATGCGTTCAGGATGTAGCGGCGGACCAATAATTGACGGCACATCCGGCAAAGTTATCTCCCTCAATAGCAGCAATATAGATGGAGAAAATAGTCAAAAAATGTCCGGTCCGTTTATGAGAGCAGAAATTTTAACTGCTCTCGAAGAACTGATTGAAGCACTAAATCTCCCTTTGGTTTAGTCGATTATTTCCTTGTTCCTGACGCTATTTTCCACTGTATTTTGTAAGTTTGCAGGATGGCAACGAAAGCAAACAAAAAAGAAAATATAGCATTTAATCAAAACGACGATGCAATGCGTCTCGCGATTTCGCGGATGCAATTTGAGTTAGATAAAATATACTTAGGCGGTGGCAAAAAACGCCTTGAAAAACTCAAAAAGAAAGGCAAAATGCCTGCCCGCGAACGCATCGCTTACCTGATAGACGATAAGACTGATTTTCTGGAAATCGGCGCATTTGCCGGCTACGAAATGTATGAAGAATACGGTGGCTGCCCTGCCGGTGGCGTCATCGCAGGAATTGGTTATGTGAGCGGCAGACAGTCTATGATAGTGGCAAATGATGCAACCGTAAAAGCAGGTGCGTGGTTTCCGATTACGGGGAAAAAGAACCTTCGCGCACAAGAAATTGCTATCGAAAACCGCTTGCCGATTATTTATCTCGTCGATAGTGCCGGCGTTTTCCTGCCCATGCAAGATGAGATTTTCCCGGATAAAGAACATTTCGGACGTATTTTTCGCAATAATGCCGTCATGTCGAGCATGGGCATCCCGCAGATAGCAGCGATTATGGGGAGTTGTGTAGCGGGTGGTGCCTACCTGCCGATTATGTCTGATGAAGCCTTGATTGTGGAAGGGACGGGGTCAATTTTCCTTGCCGGACCTTATCTT
>CALHBW010000008.1 GCA_937930625.1 uncultured Saprospiraceae bacterium
GGCATGTTTAAATTTGCGGTAAAAGTAGTTGACACTTTTTTGAAATGTAAAATGTAAAATAATAAATTTAAAATGTAAAAGTGCTTGTAGTACGTGTACAGTACATTTTATTTTTTTTATTATTTAAAAATTTAAAAATCAATAAAATAGAAACATCTCGCGTTCACTCGCGTCCTACAACTTTTACATTTTACATTTATTATTTTACATTTTACATTTATTATTTTACATTTTACATTATTTCAATTTGAAGATGAAAGTGTCAACTAAAATTCTAAACATACCAATATTTTGAATACCTTTTGGAGTTTTTCATTCACTCATTCGCTCATTCAAAATTCACTCATTCCATCCCAAACACCCGCCCAAAATACCCTGAAATTTCCTCCACCAACAAATCCTTATCCTCTTCCACATCAATACCTGCGAGAATTGAGGCGAGGCGTTTTTTATATTCCAACTGCATGGCGCGTCCGATTTGGATGCGTTGGGCTTGCGGTGAACCTGCGCCGTGCATACTTTCGGTGAGGTAGCCGACGGCATTTCTGCCCATCGTCAGATTTTCGATAAGGCGTAGAATGCGGATGCGGTCTTCCGTCTTGACGTCTGCTTTTCCGCGTAGGTATTTGTGTAATAATTTTCCGATTTCGGGATGATTTAAGTCCTTTTCTGAAGGCAAAGTAGAAACCAATCCGCCACCCAAATCCTGCGCCAGTCGCGCCAATTCAAAAGGCATTTTCGTGACGTGGTGTTTGCAAACATTCGCCAACATTTCATCGCAAATATACGCGCCTGATTTGGTCGGATAGCCTTGATACGATGCCGCAATTCCGGTGGCATAAATCGTTTCATTTTGGTGTGTCATTTCCACCAATTTATCTTTGATATGCGAGGCTTTGGGTACGCCGTTCATCTCTGCAATCGAAGCTGCCGCGCCTATCAGCACATCGCCCAAACCCGTCTTGCAGACATACGACCGCCTGTGATACGCCGTAAATCGCTCGACCAACATTGCCGCAAAATCATATTCGCCATCCATGAAAATATATTCATTCGGAATAAAAACATTTTCAAAAATTACCATTGCCTCCTGACCACCATAAGTGGCATTGCCCACATCGATACTACCGCCTTCCATGCTCCGCGTATCACACGATTGACGACCATAAATATACGTAATCCCCTCTGCTGTAACGGGTACTGCACCCACAATTGCAAATTCTTTGTCTGCCTCGCCCAGTCGCATCGTTGGCATTACGACCATCCAATGCGAATTGATACAGCCCGTTTGATGCGCTTTTGCACCGCTAATCCATACGCCTTTGTCGCTGCGTTTGGTGATGTGAACGAACATATCCTTGTCCGCTTGCGCGTGTGGTGCGAGGCTTCTGTCACCCTTCACATCAGTCATTGCGCCGCCGACTACGTAGTTGTATTGGTGCATCAAAGTCAAAAAAGACTTCATTCGATTATGATAATCCGTGCCGTATTTTTCGTCCATTTCAAAGGTCACGGAATAGAGCGAATTAAAAGCATCCATTCCGACACAACGCTGAAAGCAAGTGCCTGTCAGTTGACCAAGTTTTCGCTGCATTTTATTTTGCAACACCAACTCATTCGCATTGGTACATACATGCAAAAAACGACTCACACGCTCCCCCGTAAACGGCGAAATCACCGATGCCAATTCAGGAGCAGCCACCGCCAAATCGTAGGTCTTCGCCAGCGCATTTATCGACGGACGAATCATCGGATGCTCCACAGGTTCTTCCACCAATTCACCGAATAGATATACTTTTAAATTCCTATTTCTAAGCGAATTAATGTACTCTGCACCCGTATTTATTTTAGTATGAATATCTTCAATAACGGTCATAATTTTGCATTTGCTTATTCATTCAAAATCATTGTAGCATTATCGCATTTCATCATTGTAGCATTAAAACCATTCACTCATTCAAAATTCACTCATTCACTCATTGCCCCGTGTATGCTTGCCCGATAAATTCGGCGACACAAGCGGGTTTTTCTTGTCCTTCGAGTTCAAATTCCACCTTTAAAATGAATCGTGCGCCGTTTGGAATTGCTTTGTATTCGAGTAGCGATACGCGTCCGCGTAGGCGCGAGTCCACGAGTGTAGCGTTGGGAAATCGCACCCGATTTAAGCCGTAATTTACGCCCATCACGACATCGCCAAAACTGTAGGTGTCGTAAGTAAAACGCGAGGCAAAAGACAGCACCATAAAGCCATGCGCCACCGTATCTTTGTATGGTGAATAGAGCTTAGATTGCTCTCTGTTGATGTGAATCCACTGCTCGTCTTCGGTGAGTGTGGCGAAGGTATTTATTTTTTCCTGCGTGATGTCTATCCACTTGGAAATACCCAATTCTTTGCCGACATGCGCTTCTAAATCAGCGAGTTTTTTGAAGTTGGTGGCGTATGCTTCTTGTTTCATAATAAATAATAATGCGACAATGCTGAAATGCGTTAATGCGACAATGTACATTAGTGCATTGAAATGATTGACAAGTTTATCTAAACCATAGAAGTAGTTGACACTTTTGGAATTTGAAAAAATAATTTAGACCTCCGTTTACTAAACTTCAAAAAGTTTAGTAAACGTACATAAGGCACTAATTTTTAGGTCATTACAAATTTTGATGACATGCTTACGTTTACTAAACTCGAAAAGTTTAGTAAACGGATGACTTACATTTTGTGTAATATTAATTTCATAAAGTGTCAACCAATCAGATAAACTTGTCAAATGATTCATTCATTCAAAATTCATTCACTCATTCATTAATCCCAACAAAATTAAATTTTATTTTTCGGTATTATCTGCTAATTATGAATTTAAATTAATATTTTTCGCCTGATATAAAGGAACACGAAGGCTACCCGTCTAAGTTTGCTTGTGAAGTTTACTCGGCAGACGAAGGTTTTTATGAAATGTAGTGATTTGTCTCATAAAATATTCGCACTGAATAAAGGGATTCGTCTGACGAGTCTTCATTTAGGCAAACTTAGACGGATAACCAACACAAAGAAAATAAAGGAAAGAAATGAGTAAAGGAAAGTTAATTTTACGTAGTGTATTGGCAACATCGCTTGCCTTTGTTTTGTCTGTCGTATTCATTGGTTTAATAAGTTCTTTTGCTGATGGAGAAGGTGCTGTTTTAGAAGGCATATCGTATGCATTGCTAATTGGTGGTTTGACTATATTACCTCCTTATCTACTCATAAATTTCCTTGTTATTCTTATAATAATAAAATCTGAATTGCCGATAAAAAAGCTGGTCATGCTTTGGGGTATTGGAGCTATTATTATGGCGATACTTTTTGTGCGGAGCGTCGTTCATCAGACGCCTAATGAGTATGTTTTTTACATTTTCTTATTGATTGCATCTTCGATGTTAAATGTGTTTTTTGTATTGAGAAATACGTCTGTATCATAGTTTTTACATTGATAATGAAATTATTATTTATATTTGGCATTATTCATTTATATTAAAAAACTATCAATTATGAAAATGTATCGTATTTTACTATTATGTCTTGTTTTTGGAGTTGCTTTTGGTGCCTGTAAGAAAAAGGAAGACCCAAAAGTAGCTGCTAAAGCACTTTGTGCTTGCCATGAGCCTGTACAGCAATTGCAAGAAGATTCCAGAGCTGCGGCAGGCAACTCTGCCAAACTTACCGAGATTGCTAAAAAAATGGGTGAAGCCAATAGGTCAGCAGGCGATTGTGTCAAAGAAACTGTTGCCAATTTAGGAGCTTCGCTCAAAAATGATGGCTTCAAGAATGGCTTGTTGAATGAAATGAAAACACAATGTCCGGCAGCAGAAAAATTGTATTCAAGATTTGTGAAATAAGGATTAATTCGATTCCGTTACAAATAGAAAAGCCTCCTATACGCAAGCGTACAGGAGGCTTTTTTTATTGATAATCAATTAATTATTCTACCGCATCAAATGTTAGGGTTTCGGTAAAATTAATGCCGTTATCGGTATATTTTCGGAGTAGAATCATTTGTTTTCTATCCAATTCGGAAATCTCAAAAGTCTCATCGTCAAGGGCTGAAAAATCAAGTAATAGTTCTGTCTCATCACTACTGACAGTCCATATCCCGTTGTCGATAATTTGGTCAGAATTGGGGGTGCATCTGATGTCGCCTTGTTCGAAACTGAATGAACCGGTAGAGGAAAAACCGTAAATATCATCTTGGTCGCATGAGTCCAATTGTGCATACAAATCCGTAATTACAAATGTGCCTTGCAACATACCGGGTTCGATGGTGTGTGCGGCATACACCCAGGGATTGTCAGCAAGTATTTCTTCAGCTGTAGGTGGATTGATGAGGTCTTCTCCTTGTTGGCAGGCACTCGCAAAGATAATAAGTGATAAGCCGAATGCCAATGACCATAGTTTTGATTGTTTCGTCATGTTGTAAATAGATTTGAGAAGCCAGAAGTCAAATTTTCTGCTTCAAAGGTTTGATAATCAGTTTTTTACTAAAAATAAAAAAACTGTTCTATTAGCTATATATGATAAAAACAATAATTGTTCCTTGAAGTGTTAAGGTTGGAATTTTAACGTTTGAGGCAATAAAAAAGCCCATCCTGACGGATGAGCTTTTTTATTTTTCTATATAAAGTCGCTATTAAGCGTCTCCTTCTGTAGTGGCTGCTTCTTCGGTAGCAACGGCTTCTTCTACTTCTGCTTTGACTTCTTCTTTTGCAGCGGGCTGCTTTTTGTCGTCATCGAAGACCGTAAATTTGATTTCAGCCTGTACCTCCGGGTGTAGATTGGCAACTGCGGTGTAGTCACCGAGCGTTTTGACATCTTCGTTAAGTCTGATGTCGCGGCGTTCGATTTCTATATCAAGCTGCTCTTTGATAGCTGCTGCCAATTGTACATTGGTAACACTACCGAAGATTTTATCTGTTGTACCCGTTTTAGCGGCGATTTTGATGACGGCGTCTTTAAGTTTAGTTTCCATTTCCTTAAATACACCCAACATCTGCTCACGACGAGCGCGTTCTTTTTGTAATCGCTCATCAAGTTTGGCGCGATTCGCAGGATTGGCAATAACTGCCTTTTTTTGTGGGATAAGGTAGTTACGTCCGTAACCGTTTTTGACATTGACTACATCATTTACGTAGCCGAGTTTGTCCACATCTTTGAGCAATATGACTTCCATGATGTTTATGTTTTGAAGTCCATAGTCGGCAGTTCATAGTCCATAGTAATTAGAAAACGCATAACTATGGACTATTGACTATCAACTATCGACTATATTATTTTAACAAATCTGCTACGTATGGGAGCATGGCGAGGTGACGCGCACGCTTTACTGCAGTAGCTATTTTACGTTGATATTTCAATGAGTTGCCTGTAATACGGCGGGGCAAAAGTTTGCCCTGCTCATTGATGAATTGCAACAAGAAATCAGGGTCTTTATAATCTATATGTTTGATGCCGTACTTGCGAAAGCGACAGTATTTCTTGCGATTATTGCCGATATTCGGATTGCTAAGAAATTTGATGTCTTCTCTCGAAGTTCTGCCGGCTCTTCTTTGTCTCTGAACTGCCATTTTTATATTAATTTTGAATGAGTAAATGTTGAATTTTGAATGGCTTCAACATTTCTAAGCCCCGAAGGCTTATCACCCTTTGTTGTTATCAGAATCAGTTAAATCACCGAGAATGTCCATGTCAAGGCTGACTTCTTCGGCTATATCTGCTGCTGTATCTACTGTTTCTACAGCTTCTTCGGCTTTCGCTACGTCAGCAGGTACTTCTACTGTTTTTGCTACGTCGGCGGGTACTTCTACCGTTTTTGCCACGTCAGCAGGCACTTCCACTGTTTTAGCTACATCCGCAGGTACTTCTACCGTTGGCTCTTTAGCTACATCGGCGGGTACTTCTACCGTCTTTGCCACGTCAGCGGGTACTTCCACTGTTGGCTCTGCAACTGCTACATCAGCAGGTACTTCTACTGTTGATTCCGGTTTTGGCTTCGGTGCAGGTTTTTTCTTTGATGATTTTTTATTTGCAGCTTTTTTCGCCTTGTTTTTGGCATCTTGCTCGGCGCGTTCTTTGGCGCGTTCTGCTGCAAGTTTGTTTTTACGCTCATCAATGATGCCCGCGCGTTTGTCCTCATTGTACTTGATACCGTACTTGTCTAATTTGACGGAAAGAAAACGTAGGATACGCTCATCACGGCGAAATGCCAATTCCAATTTATCGATGATTTCACCTGTTTCGGTTTTGTATTCTATGGTAAAATACACACCGGAATTGTGTTTTTTGATGGAATAGGCAAGTTGCTTCAAGCCTATCTCATCTACATGAACTATCTCACACCCCTCTTTCGTGAGTAGGTCTTTATAGTTCTTGACTGCCTTCTTTATTTCACCATCGGGCAGTGCTGGAGCGACGATGAAAGTGGTCTCGTATTGACGCATAATTAAGTTTAAGTTTAAGTTTAAGGCTAAGTTTAAGTGATTTTTGATTCAAGGATTGTTGATTTTTCATTGAAATTGAAAATTTTTTAATCTCAATTCGTGTTTGTTTTTTTATTAAATCAAAATAAAATTATGTTTTTTTTGTTAAAACAAAATTTTGAACCTGTACTTAGGTTTAAACGTTCACTTTATATGAATAAATATTTTTTTGAGCGTGCAAAAGTACGACTTTTTAAGTGAAAATGTAAAATTTGATTGAGAAAAATGTTTATTAGTCAATGGTCGATAGTTCATAGTCGATAGTTGAATGTGAGAATATGGGTTTGTATTTGCTTTAGGCTTGCGAATTGTCTAATTTTGTCAGTGTAACATTTGTTATCATTTTAAATATTTGACGATGGAAAAAATGGAGAAAAATATTGAATATGAAAATTTGTCAAGGAAAAGTGAATATGTTGATGCAATTAACATTGAAAAATATTTTTGTGTAGAAAATTTTCATATTAATAATTTACAAAATAAAAAAGAAGTCTATTTTTTAGGTGAAAATGGTGATGGAAAAACGATTGTTTTACAGGCGATTGTGTTGGCATTATGCAGTTTATCAGATAAATTTGTTTATAAATATATCGACACCTCCACAAATCATTTCAAAATCAATGTGAAAGATAAGAAAGGTGATAAATATGAATACAATAATTTAAGTAATGCTCATTCAAATACTTATGCCTATGGCGTAGGGCGTTTGCGTAATCACAGAAAACATGACGAAGAGGGCTTTCTCACCTTATTCGATTACGATACTTATCTCACTAATCCCATTGATTGGTTAAACGAAGTTTATATAGCAGAAAATAGAAATATTGGTCAACTAAAACTTAATAAGGTCATTGAGTTATTTGAGGAATTATTGGAAAATAAGGTTAAGATTGAAGCTAAAAAAGATGATGTTGGCTACATTTTCAAAGAAAAAAACACCACACTCGAATTTCACCAACTATCCGACGGCTACCGAAGCGTCTTGATTTGGCTATCCGATTTATTGAGTCGTTTAGCGAAAAGTCAACCGGAAATAGAGCATTTAAAAGACTACAAAGCAGTCGTTTTAGTGGATGAAATCGGCTCGTTTTTGCATCCGCGTTGGGAATATACGCTT
>CALHBW010000009.1 GCA_937930625.1 uncultured Saprospiraceae bacterium
TCAACGAATAACGAATCAACGAATAACGAATCAACGAATAACCAATCAACCAATAACGAATCAACGAATAACGAATCAACGAATAACGAATCAACGAATAACGAATCAACGAATAACGAATCAACGAATAACCAATAAACCAATAACGAATATGCTTGATTACACGAATTGCTTTATCAACCAAATTTCTGTGCACCAAGTCGGTAATAAAACCAACGAGGAGGATTTGCATCTATCCAAATCTCCGTTGGAGAATACGAATGATGTGTTGAAGGAGTTGCTGATGCAATATTTTTTAAAGCCTTTTGGCGAACCGGAATTTTTCTCTTTTACCTTTTCTAATGAAGATGTGAAACTGAATCCTGTTTATAATTTTGCGGGGCAGATATTTGATGCGCCGACCTCGTTTCATATCAATTCGGTCAATGTTGCGAAGCATCTATACGAACTCTCCACACACCCGCAAATCAAGTCGGGCGATTTGTTTGTAGTGCATTTTTCTGATGTAGTGATTGAAGATGAATTGGTGGAAATGATAGGTATTTTTAAATCCGAAAACAGGCATCCATTCTTGAAATTGGATGCCGAGTCGGGGGAGTTTTCATTGAATTATGACGATGGTATTAGCATAGATAAATTGGATAAGGGCTGTCTTGTTTTTAATAAGGAAAAAGAACTTGGTTATCGTGTATGTATCGTGGATAAGGCGAATAAAGCGGAGGCGCAATTTTGGAAAGAAGATTTTCTTCAACTCAAACCTTGCAGCGATGATTACCATTATACAAAGGATTTTTTGAGCCTCACGAAAACCTACGTAACGAAGCAATTGGCAGAAGATTTTGAGGTGACAAAGGCAGATAAAATTGACTTGCTCAACAAAACAGTGGAGTATTTTAAGACGCACGAGCAGTTTGATAAAACGGAATTTGAAAGCGAGGTATTTCAGACAGATGAAATGATTGAGTCTTTTCAGCATTTTGACGATAGTTATCGTACAGAACACAATATTGAGTCAACAGACAGTTTTGATATTTCAGAGCCGGCGGTCAAAAAACAAGCGCGAGGTTTTAAAAGTGTGCTGAAATTAGATAAAAATTTCCACGTATATATTCACGGAGACAGGTCGCTGATTGAAAGGGGAGTAGAGGATGATGGACGCAAGTTTTACAAAATTTATTTCGATAAGGAAAACTAATACTTACAGTAGGTGAAGCATTTAATTTGTTTTGAATATTTTAAAAATAATTTTATAAATACAGTAGAAAAAAACTCGTATTTTCTTGTAATTAAGCGAATTATAAATGTACCTTTGTAAAAGGAAGTTGATGTGTAGAGACAAATTAAAAGGACAACTTTCTACTGTCTTTAGTTAGGCACTCTAACAAAAGATGTAATAATTAAGACTGTCTTCGGAACTTTCGGAGACAGTTTTTTGTTCCAAGAACATAGTTTCAAAGAAGGAAAAACGATTAATTTCATTTTTTTTCTTACCAAATCACACAACTTTAGATAATAATATTTATCTTTGCGCTCCGCTTCTGAAAAAGCAGAAACGGCAACACCTAAATTCATAATAACTTATTAGAATTTGGGATTTGAAAATTAGAATTTAACCATTGGCCCTGTAGCTCAACTGGATAGAGTACCTGACTACGGATCAGGAGGTTCCAGGTTCGAACCCTGGCAGGGTCACTTATTTTTTTAATGCTTAACGATTAATTATTAATGATTAATTCATTTTTTTCGCGTAGCGAAAATCATGCATGAAAAAATATTAATCATTAATCATTAACCATTCATCGTTAATAAGTTATGTCTAAAGTTTGTAATCTAACAGGAAAACGTCCGATTTCGGGCAACAACGTTTCCCACTCCAAGGCTAAAACTAAGCGCCGTTTTGTACCCAACGTACATACGAAGCGTTACTATATTCCTGAATTGGATAAGTGGGTAACTCTACGCCTCAGTGCCAAAGCAATGCGTAATATCAACAAAAAGGGTGTTTATGCATACTTGAGTGAATTAGAACAAAAAGGCGTAGATATAGGCGTCAAATTGAAGTAAGGTTAGTCGTACATGGTTGATGAGAGATTTTCGCGCGACGAAAATCAAAATATTAACCATTAATCATTAACCATTAACCATTAATACATCATGGCAAAGAAAAGTAAAGGTAACAGAATACAAATCATATTAGAATGTACAGAGCATAAATCAAGTGGTATGCCCGGTACTTCGCGTTACGTCACCGAAAAAAATCGTAAAAATACTCCTGACCGTCTGGAGATTAAGAAATACAATCCCATTCTGAAAAAATACACCGTTCATAAAGAAATTAAGTAATTAATGAAAATAAAAATGTAAATGAAAATTAAAAAAGTACTTCGTTATACGGCTTTATAATTTTCAAATATGTTTTGTTTTCATCATTATACAAGTAATATCCGAATGTCTGGTTTTGTATCATTCAAAATTCACACATTCAACATTCAAAATTACTAATCATGGCAAAGAAAGTTTCTAAGAACTCGAAAGTAGGACAACGTGCCGCCAACGCAGGTTCAGGTAAAGATTTTGTGAAAGTAGTCAAAGCTATCAAAGATCCTGCAACAGGCAAATACACCTACAAGCAACAGATAATTCACAAAGATAGTGTGAAAGAATTCTTCGCTGACAAGAAGTAAATTTCATTCTATCCATGCAAAAAATATATTCAACAGGCTTCTCTTTTTGAGGGAAGCCTTTTTGTCTTTCTAATGCGATAATGAAATGAGTGAATTTTGAATGAGTGAATGAGTGAATATTTTTATGTGCATTTATTTTTTTTACAAAAAAAAATAAATCATTCACGTAAGAAATATTCACTCATTCAAAATTCGCTCATTCACTCATTTCATTGTAGCATTAATAATTCATTCATTCAAAATTCAATCATTCACTCATCACCTATGAGCGTACTTAGCAATTTTTTCAATAAAGAGAGAAAAGAAGACCTGGACAAAGGTTTGGAAAAAACCAAAACGGGATTTTTTGAGAATATTTCGCGTGCCGTAGCCGGTAAATCCAAAGTAGATGAAGAAGTGCTTGATAGCCTTGAAGAAGTGCTCATCGCGTCGGATGTAGGTGTGGATACGACCATCAAAATTATCGAACGCATAGAGGCGCGGGTAGCGCGTGATAAGTATGTGAATACGAGCGAATTGAATGAGATTTTGCGCGACGAAATCGTCCAAATGCTTACGGAAAATAACACCGAAGACATGGACGATTACGACTTGCCTTCCGAGGAGCGTCCTTGCGTAATACTCGTAGTGGGCGTCAATGGTGTGGGCAAAACCACGACTATCGGTAAACTCGCCAGCCAATATCACAACAAAGGGTTATACGTAATACTCGGTGCAGCAGATACTTTTCGTGCAGCAGCAGTAGATCAACTCAAAATATGGTCGGAGCGTGTAGGTTGCGGTTTTTATAGCAAAGGAATGCATACCGACCCGGCAGCCGTTGCCTACGAAACGGTAAAATATGGCATCAAACAAGGCGCGGGCGTAATCATTATTGATACAGCCGGCAGACTGCACACTAAGGTGGGTTTGATGAATGAGTTGTCGAAAATCAACCGTTCTATCGGAAAAGCACTCGGTGGCGCACCGCACGAAGTACTGCTCGTGCTTGATGCTTCTACCGGACAAAATGCAGTAGAGCAAGCCAAACATTTTACCAAAGCCACTGACGTTACCTCACTTGCATTGACCAAGCTTGATGGCACGGCAAAAGGCGGTGTAGTCATCGGTATTACAGATGAATTTAAAATTCCGATAAAATACATTGGCGTAGGAGAAAAAATCCACCATTTACAAATATTCAATAAGCGTGAATTTGTCGATTCGTTCTTCAAACAAAGTTCCTAAGAAGCCTCGTCAGACGAATCCTTTTATTCCGTGAATAAATCACGACATTATACAACAACCTTCGTCTGCCGAGTACTTAAAATTAGATTAAATAACTTATTTTCAAAGATTAATACATAGAGAAGTTTAAGTTTAGAATTATTCCTGAACTTAAACTTCTTTTTTTGTCCAAAGTTGATTAATTTTAAGAATGATTTTGAATGAAAACCGTAAATCTCCGTTCATTCAAAATTTAAAATTCATTCATTCAAAATTACCTTTTGTCACAATTATGAGCCGTTTTCTCAATTCTTTTAACGAAACTTCTATTGAAACTAATATGATATGGGGCTTACTATTAGCTTTATTTGGTTTTGTGTTGGCAATCGTACTTTCTTTTAAAATACCCGGTACTTTTCTATCAATAATAGGTATTGTTTTTTTGGTGATAGGCTTATTTGTATATGGAAGAGCATTTTATAGAATGTTGAATTAGTAAATAATATCATTCTGCAAATTACAATAAACTGATTATCAGTTACTTCTTTAATTTATTCGGCTATGCGCCTAACTTTGCCAAGCTCTGATAATCAGTGAGTTATAAAACATTGCACTTCAAGTGATTATAGAGAACTATGGTCTATCGACTGGCAACTATGGACTGGTAGCCATTTATTCCAAATATACTTACTATTTTTATCAACGCTATTAAAACTACTTCACAAGCTCCGTCTTATACGAATCAATTCTTTTCTCTATTCAGTAAATTTTCGAGGATAATATCAATTTGAATTCTGTTGAGATTCAATGTCTTTGCCAATGATTAACATTGATAAATTAAATATTTTTGTCATTCAAAATCCATCGATTCAAAATTCAAAATTAAGCCCAATATCAATGTCACATTAAATCATTTTTCCCTGTTGACTTTTTGTTTAAAAAAACAATGGACATGCAACTCTCTTCTTACAGGGTACGTCTTTAATAGTGAAAGCACTCGTAAAGTTCTGATAAACAATTATAACAACATGATAATTAATAATTATTTATTTCAAATAATTAAAAAATAAAAACTCGTGAAAATTTTCAACAACATTCTCTTGCTTTCAATTTTGGTGCTTTTTTCTACGACATTTATTTTAGCACAAAACCCCAACTGCCCCGATGCCTCAGAGGTACTTGATTTGACCTCATTAGCCACACAAAATGCTGCAATAGCCGCTATAAACGCTGCCGGACTCACCCTCGGCGGTGAGTTACTACAAGTTGTGAATACCTATAATGGCGGCGCAACTGCCGACGAAGACGCCATTAATGACGACCATCTGACAGGCTGCACCGGGCTTAAACTTGGCATTAATAATTCTACCGACGGAGCTAACACCAATATGACCACGACTTACACGCTTGGTGGTCCGGTCAATAATGTTTGTTTTAGAATCATTGATATTGATAGAAACGATGAAATCGTGATTAATGGCAGCCTCAACGGTACAGTTTATTCATTTGATGCAGGGCAAGCAGGGTTTACGCTGCTCGACCAGTCGGGCAATAGCTGCATTGATTACATCAATAACAACACATTTTCCTCCAATTGCATACCCCCCGAACCCAATATCAACGACACGACACGCGGCGTAATGGACATCTGTTTTACCGAGCCTATTGACCAACTGGACTTAATTTTTTATGATAAAGGAACAACGACGGGCGATGCTTACACGCTTTGCGATATGAGTACTTGTGCGACGACTACGGACTTGCCTATCGAATTAGCGCACTTTTCTGTAGTAGAAAATAACTGTCAAGCCAAGCTCACTTGGAGAACGCTTACCGAGTCAAATTTCTCTCACTTTGAAGTGGAAAAAAGCACGAATGGGATGGATTACACAGCGATTGCCACCATTTATTCGCAAGGCAGTGAAGCCAGCGCAACAGACTATTTTTTTACAGATAACCAACTGGCAGACAACAACTACTATCGCCTCAAAATAATAGACAATGACGGTCTGGTGAATTACTCTTACATCAGAACAGTTCCCTCTGATTGTGCAAATGGCATTTCGATTTCTGATGTATTTCCCAATCCCGTCAGAAGTATGACTTCAAGCGTTCGCTTCACATCTTCTGTCAATGAAGCCGAGGCTAAAATGGTCATTATAGATGCATTGAGTCGTGTAATTACTCAACAAACAATCGAAGTAATAGAAGGCATGAACCTGATTAATCTCAATGTTTCGGCACTCAATAACGGAACTTACTACCTCTTCCTTGAGGGCGATAATTGGCAAACAAGAGTCGTCAAATTCGTCAAGCTATAACGATTGACGAATAGTATTAACTATAAGCAGAAGCGTCTTAGACTTAGGTTTGGGACGCTTTTTTGTGTTGGATAAATGTCAAAAAATGAAGAAAATGAAAACATATTTATATGTGACAGAGTTTATGTGATAAATGAAATATTTTTTTTCGTAATTTTATGCGAATTTAATCACGACAAAATTGATGCTTATGGATGCTCCGAAAGTTTTCCTGAATCACGCTAAAGAAGACGCCGCAATCACTCGTCGCTTGTATGAGGAATTGACGGTGAGAGGTGTGGATGTTTGGTTTGACGAAGAATCATTGTTGCCCGGACAGACTTGGAAACGGGAAGTTACTAAAGCGATTCGTGCTTGCGATTATTTTATCCTTATTTTTTCCTCTAAATCTGTGAATAAAACGGGGTATGTCAATGTAGAAATCCGTGAAGCATTGGAACAGATTAAACGACGACCTCCGGGTGAAGTTTATGTGATTCCGGTTCGTCTGGATGAATGTGAGGTGAATTTTTTGGAGTTGGAGGAGTTGCAGTGGGTAGATTTGTTTGCAGAAAATGGAGGGTATGAAATTCTTGATAGAGGCATTCAAAAGATAGGTGATGTTGTTATGAAAAGTAAACCTTCTTTTGAAGAAAATTTTGATTTAGAACTTGAAGGGCTGAAAGAAAATGAGAAGGTATTGATAGAAAAACGTATCTATTTTACAGCAGAACGAATTATTACATCAGATCCGGAATTGAAGTTTAATTTGAAAAAGAAGTTGGAGAAAATAGAGGGGGAGTTGGTAGAAGTGAGGAGAAGGATTGAAGCAATTGGTAGTTAATTACTGTTGAACGAGAAAGTTTTTATTATGAGTAAAAAGACTACAATATTTTTAAATTATCATGATCAACTTGATAAACATCAAGTACTGAAGAAGCTTGACGAAAGGCTCAAAAGATATCAATCAATTCAAGTAGTTGACAATGACTTTCTGCCGATTGGAGAAGACAAAAGTAAAAACAGAAAGAAACATATCAGGAATTCGGATATATTTTTGGCACTATTCTCCTCTAAGTGGAACAGTAAAAATAGCACTTTCTATAGGAGTGTCAGATATGCCATTGAAAATGGTAAAGAAAATCGCCCCGGTGAAATATTTATTATTCCCGTAAGACTTGACAACTGTGAAATACCATTCGAAGAACTGGAAAAAATACAAGGATTAGATTTATTTGAGATTGATTCAAAGGAAGATGTATTTGACAAAAAATTTCGATTACTTATACGTGCAATTGCTTACAAAAGCGATAATGAACAACTTATAAATGAGGTAGTAACTGAATTAAATAAAAGTGATTACGAAGGGAAAAATGAAGAAGAACTCAAGAAATTAGCCGAACCTGCGAATACAAAATATATTGATAACAGAGGAAAAGATGATACCTTAACTCCTGATGATTATTTTGTAGCGGGGTTATATAGTTTTGCATGTGATAATTATGAGGAAGCTAAAAATCGTTTCAATAAAGCTTTGACTCATGGCATGTACAAAAATGCACAGATATTGAGTAAAATAGGGGCTTGTGATATTAAACTTGAAAAGTGGAACGATGCCAAAAAACAACTTAATGAAGCTATAAAACTTGATAAAAACTATCCTCCTTCCTACTTTAATCGTGGTATATTGTATAAACGTCAAGGTGAGAGGTATCTCAAAAAAAACAATACTGACAATGCTATGGAAATGTTTGAAAAAGCCATTTCCGATTTTGAGTATGCTATCTCGCTGCTCAAAGACAAAACAAAAGATCATCGAGCAGTTAAAACCAAAAATAATTTATCTACTACCAAAAAAGAAATGTATTTGTTAACCGAAAAAAGTGATTTTCTTGATGAAGCTATCAATGTGTTAGAATCTTTAGTGCAGGGTAATTTGAGAGCGAATCCCGATAATTTTGGGCTGGTGAGGTACAACTTAGCTTGCTATTACTCATTAAAAGGAAATTTAGCTGAGGCTTATATCCATTTAAAAGTAGCATTTGAAGATTATCTGAATGTTGATTATTCTGTAACAGATATTGAACTTCATAATTTTAAATCAAGATGTACTGATAAGTATAAGGAATTAATAAGAATATCTTCCAACGATTATATTGATAGAATACAATATAATATCAATACCTTGATAAAACAGAAAAATATTGATGAAATTAATGAAATGATTGACAGGAACAAAAAGTGGTTAGAAAATATAGGTGACTTCAATGCAGATGCATACCACCTTCTCGCATATTGTTATGATTCAATAGGAAATAACACTGAAAGAGACGACTATCTTAAAAAATATAAAAAGCAACTATACAATGAAATATCACAAAAAACGTTCTAATAAAACCAAATAACATTTCTTATTTTTGATTTCGGTAAAATATTGTATTTTTTTTTGTGAAAAGATGCATTTTCTTTAAAAAGATACAAGATTTTTTGCATTTACTGTTTACTTTTTTATATGTTTACGCATCTTTTATAAAGAAGTTACGTATTAACTTCAAAAAATACTACGGTCTAAGTGCAATTCAATCTGTAATCTATTTTTTAATTATACATAATTTTCAGACTTATGAAGCACAGTTTTGTTTACTCACTATTAAGTTGGATATTTGGATTTCCTCCAAACAATGGAGAAGAAAAAGATTCCAGAGATAGTGAAGTAATGAAAAAGTAGTAAATGTCACCTTATTTTTTAACTAAACCGATTGGTGTCATTTACATACACACCTATTGGAAAAAACTCAAACCATGGCAAAAGCTAAGTCGAGAGATGCAGATGTGGTTTAATCTCATTAAGCACTCACAAAAAAATGAAGACATCTTTTCAATGTTGCTCAAAAACACTACAAAGTCCTCTATACAGAACAACACACATGAGAACGTTCGATGTATCGAAGTCTAAAGAGTCTGTGGAAGGCACAAAAAGTAATAAAAAAGATGCCTTCATTTTTAGACCCTAATAGTTGTCACTACAACATTTGTCTTAATAACAAAAATTTTGCAAAAAAAGTTCCACTCAATATAAAAAACTTCATTTTTACTTCTCCTTCAAATAATCCTCCACCAATCCATCCATCAACCAATTGGCGATAGCCTGACGATTATCCTTGACCACAAAGCGGCGTTGGTCGCGTTCATGCCGGATATTGCCCAACTCAATATAGACTGCAGTGGGCTGAGTTTCGCGCAACATATGCAGGTCGCGGGCGGTTACAGTACCGTTATAACCGCGACTCGGTTGATGCTTTTCGTATTGTGCTTTAATAGTCTTTTGGAGTTGATTGGCAACAACTTTACCACCCGGACTCGCCGGATGATGATAGAAAAACACATCCGTCTGATTAGACTGACTGCGCGAATCAATATGTATCATCAGAGCGCGTTGCACTTTTGCATTTCGGGCTTTATGGCTTTCAAAAAGGTTATTGATAGCAGAGGCGCGTTGATTGAGGCGACTTTTTTGTCCGCGCGGTATTTTTTTGTTGGGCCAACAAACTTCATCATAATCACAAGCCAAATACTGACCATCACGAATACCATCATTATTATCGCGCGTAATCATATACACGGTAGCTCCATTTTCCAATAAACTTTTTGCCAATCGCAGCGATACATCATAAGCATATTCATCCTCGCATAGATCCTTGCCATTGCGTGAGCCTATCGCACCGGTATCCGGTCCTCCGTGTCCTGCTACGATGTAATACACTGCATTCTTCAACTTATCGCTTTTTATTTCTACAGTTTGGTTTTTTCCAAAAATAGCATATTGCTCACCGGACGGCTTGGGAGTAGGGGAGGGGGGAGCAGTTGTTGTTGTTGGTGGTGTAGAAGTTGTAGGAGTAGGAACTGTACTTGTAGGGGGCGTGACCATCTTTCCGCCTTTACATTTGACCTCGTGCGTCGGTACCCAAAGCGCACGATTCAAGATAAAACTGGTCGTCATCAAGCCCACTTCGAGCATCTGCTCATTATATGCTTTGATACGGAGTGCTTTATTGATGTCTTCATCGCCGATAGTCGTGCGAATACTTTTGCCATTATATCGATAAAGCAAAATCGGGAGTTTATAAACCGTATTATGCTTGAGTTTGGAATCTGCTTTCAGGTCATTTAATTCATAAAATTTATCAAAATTACATTGATATTCATGCAGCTTATACCAACTCAACAAAGATAGCACCTCCTCACCCGGACGCGCTACCACACGCACATAATCCTGCGACCAAACCAAGGATACATTCAATAGTACAAGGGATAAAACAAATAGCCTTTTCATGTTAATGATTAATAATGGGTCAATGCGCCAATAAAGAAACATTATCACATTTCAGCATTGTCACATTAAAATAATTCACTCATTCA
>CALHBW010000010.1 GCA_937930625.1 uncultured Saprospiraceae bacterium
CGCGTTCCTAACGCGACACGGGCTGGAAGCACCGTGCTACGGGCGTCATGCTTTCAATTTCAAAAATTTTGCTTGATTTTTATACGGAAAAGAAGCATCCACATCTACAAAATCATTTTTAATTAGGTGAGCATTCAGGAAGGTTCTGTTTTTTAGGTACAAATAGCACATGCGGTTATTTTGTTCGTCAAATTCGCGTTCATCAAAGCGTAGATAGACTTTCTGTTTGTTGGTTTTTAATCGGAGAAATTCAAGGGCTTCGGCTTGTTTGCTTTCATTCGTTTTGATGCCTATTAATCGGACAATAGAGTCGTCATTCAGGCGAATTAATTCAGGAGAGATAATTTCTTTTATGGAAAAATATGCTTCTCTCGCTTTGCTGTCTTTGTCGATTTTTGACCCGAATTGACGGGATTTCATGTCGATTTTACTATCCAAAATATGTGGGTCTTGGAAAATATATGGGAGCGTTTTTATTTCCTCTTCAAAATCAATATCTAACTTGCCTTGTTCTACAAATTCGGATGTAGTATTCAGTAAATCAGGTGTTTTCGTTTGTAATTTTTTTTCAATAAAAGGAATAAACTCAGGGTTAATTTCGTAACCAACGGAATTTCTACCGAGTTTTTTAGCGGCGGTTGCAGTCGTACCGCTTCCCATGAATGGGTCAAGTACCGTATCGCCCGTATAAGCAAACATTTTTATCAATCTATGCGGCAATTCTTCGGGAAACATAGCGATATGTCCGTCCTGTTTGGCACCGCGAAAATTCCAGTGTCCGGCAAAAAACTCGCGCCATTCTTCTTTGGTCATTTTGGATGCTTCTTTTTGTTCGGGAGTTGGTTTGGTAGGTTTTCCTAATTTTTTAAATAATAAAATAAATTCGTAATCAATCGACAAAATACCATTGCGCGGGGTCGGAAAACTGCCCATGATGCTCGCGCCGCCTGTGGTGTTGGTCGTCGTTTTTTTCTGCCAAATAATCGCGCCCATGTAATCGAAACCCACACTCTCGCAAAACTTAATAATCTCAGTACGAATCGGAATTACCTTGTAGCGTCCGTAGTAAGCAGCACGCGCGAATTGGTCGCCGATATTGATACACAAGCGGCAGCCATTGGCGAGTACGCGGTGGCACTCGCACCATACGAGATTGAGATGATTGATGTAATTTTCGTAAGAGTCGTTGAAGCCGATTTGATTGTCAGTGCCGTAGTCTTTGAGTTGCCAATACGGTGGCGAGGTGATGACGAGATGCACCGATTCGTCCGCCAATTCTTGCATGTGGCGACTGTCTCCTCTGATTATTTTGTGATGTGTTTTTTGCACAATAAATTTAAACACGTTCTAAGCCTTCATAAAAGGAAAAGCTAAAAATGCGCTCAACTTTTATAAAATTTGAAAACTACGGATAAAATACAAACTTATGAAAAAAAACTTACTTTTAAACTTAATCTTCATTTTGTGCATGTTTCATTTAAATGCACAAACCACCATTCTTGATTTTGAAACTCCATCAACGAGTACTACATTTTAGTTTACCGACGTATTAAAAATCAGATTTTCCCCTCATCCTCCAATTCCTCAATATAATCTACTTTAGCATCTCTATATGTAGGAAGTTGAAGCATTTCGCGCATTTTTTCTATCGTTTGGATAGGTCCTTTGTCGATAAACATATTCGTCAAAAAAACAGGAATATTACCTCCCGGGTCGGTTTTAATCACATAAACGACATCTATTATACCACCGGGAAGTGGCGTTAATATCCATTCTGCCTCCAATTCCGTGATACGCACGATACCTTTCCGTTTGGGATAGCCTTCAGGCATTGCCACCGACCTTGCTTTGACCACTTTTGTATCAGGGTCTTGCTCAACTACCGAATTGGTCACCAAATCCCTGTCATGGAGGGGCCAAGGGAAATCCGATACCGAATACTCCAACATATGGTTGGGCGCAAGAATCTTTAATACCTTAGCTTCTTTGGCAGCATAGACCCAATCCACATTGCGCGACACATCATCGAATAAGGCAAAGATGCTATTCAGTGAAGTTTCCATTTGAGTATGTAGTTTGAGTTCTTTTACGCCGGTTTCAGCAATGTTGCGGGTATATACTTCAAGGTTATCTTTCTTGCGTTTGAGTTCCCAGTCGTTCTCTTGTACGTAGTTGACATTGGTAAATGTTAGGATTGTCAATGTCATAAGTGCAATTTTATTCATGCCTCCAAAATGGCAATTTCAAAGCCAAGCCCGGAGAGCTTGTGGCATGATTGTGACAAGGAATATGATGGTGATGTGACCGCAAACTATGTTATTCAAAGGGCTAAAACTTCACATAATGTAATTATTTTTAATGTATAAAACGCCTGCAATTGTATTATACAAGACAATTCTCAAAACACGGGCAGCGATACTGAAGAATACCTGCGGGTAAATCTACCTTAACCTCACTTTCATCATCACCGGCTGGTGGTCAGAAAATTGAAAATCTTGGTCAATCCCTTGTACTTCAAGGATTTCCACATTAGGCGATACTAAATAAAAATCAATCAGCGTGGTAAAAGTTTCTCCTTTTTTGTAGGTATCTGTCAACTTTCTATTCGTAGCAACTTTCGTATCATACCCCCATCGCCAACCGCGCGGCAGGTAGTTTTCTTTGATATTGACTTGGGTGTAGCCATCCCCCGGCTCTACGGATTTGAACATATCAAACTTCACTCCGGGCGGACATTGATTCCAGTCACCACCTACGATGACGTAGTTGTTTTTATTATACTCTGATTCGAGGTATTTTTTCAAGTATTCCATTTGTTGTGCCTTCATCGTACCATCATCATAGGCAGAATTGTGGGTATTGATAACAACCAATTCCTGCCCCGAAGCTGTCGGGTAACGATGTACAGCAAAACATCTATCAAGGTGAAAAATGCGGTCGGGCCATCCATAATTTCCCGGAAATTGATAGCGCGTAGCTTCGGTGGGTTCGTAACGGGAATAAGTGCCGAGTCCGCTATCCATTTTGCCCATCACACGCCAAAATTCGAGGACGGGCAATGGCACTCGCGCCGACTTATAATTCACCGCAAAAGTAGAAGCATAATTCGGTAATTGCTCCGCGTATTTCGCGTGTGTATTGATGCGATAGCTGCGTTTGGATTTTTTATCAACTTCCTGAAACAGATAAAAATCGGCTTTATTTTTTTGAATAAAATCTAATGCACCCGCGAGATTTTTCTCGACATTTTTGCGTGGCGCGCGAATCATTTTTCCTTTTGAAGTCAAAAATCCGCCCGAATCATAGAAGAAATTGGACTCTGCGCCTAAGCCGCTATATCCAACATTCCAATTGGCAAAAGTCAACACCGAATCAGTAATTACCTTTTCATTGGACGAACTATCCAATTCCAATTGAATCACTTCATCAGGCTTAAAATCGGTCAATGTACCGTGTATCAAGGCAATGATAACGTAGAGCAGGAAGAGCAAAAGGGCAATTCCCAAATATTTCAGGACAAGCATAACGGGCTTCATAGTGTACGAGTTGCGGGTTGCGGGTTGCGGGTTAGGAGTAAAAAAGAATATTTTGCGAAGCAAAATAAAAATAACCCGTAACCCGAAACTCGCAACCCGTTATATAAACTTTACAGTTGTTCGGGCGAATGGACTGAGGGCAGTGCCGGCTACTTTGGCTTCGGCTTCGATGCGAAATTCTGATTTTGCGCCGCGTGCGGTTTTGGCGAGTTTTGCCAAGCCGCCTGAGATGCCGCCCCGTTCTGCCATAGCATCCATATTAGATTGTACTTTTTTGTAAGGCAATTCAAATTCTACAACAACATCTTCTTCGGGATATATCATAAAAGCATCGTCTATGACAGTTTCGCCCAACACAAATTCTTGTGTGCGCTTCTCTTTGCGACGCCCTTGTGTATAGCTCTCGATGAGTTTGACCGTAATGTGGGAAATACGTTGTGTATTCATCGTCGAAAATTCGATTTCTCCCTCCACGACTCCTGTACGGCTACTTACTTCATCAGGAACGATGACCTGCATTTTGACGCCCTCTATACCGAGAAATTGTTTTATTTTTCCGAACATGTGATTTAATGGTTAATGATTAATTAATGAAAATGAAAATAACAATGAAAATTTGACTTTCGATGTTACACCATAATGACTAACACATTAATTGAGTAGTAAGTTACAACTTTCTAATGATAATTCGATATAAGGTTGTTTTGTTTCGACAAATGTAGTAAAATCCAAATCTCAAGCACCAAATTCCAAATGATAAAAATGAAAACTTTGGATTTTGGTGCTTGGATTTTGGTGCTTGGTGCTTGGATTTTGGAATTTCATCAATAATATCTCAAACGTCGTACCTGCGAGATGTATTTTGCGAAGCGCAATACCTGACAAGTATAACCATATTCATTGTCGTACCATGCGTAGAGTGTCACTGTTTTGCCATCGGCGGAAATTTTTGTGGAAGGCGCATCATATATTGATGCAGCTTCTGCCCCTACTGCATCGCTCGACACAAAATCTTCGGAGGTCGAATAATGGATTTGTTCAACCAAATCACCCTGTAATGCCTTTTCTTTTACCAAAGCATTGACTTCCTCTACAGTTACATTTTTATTGACTTGTAAATTCAAAATCGCCAACGAAACATTCGGTGTGGGAACGCGAATAGCGTTGCCCGTGAGCTTGCCTTCGAGGTGCGGAATGACTTTGGCAATTGCCGTAGCCGCGCCTGTTGTAGTCAGTACCATGTTGACGGGTGCGCCGCGTCCGCGACGAGGTTTTTTATGGAAATTATCAATCAAATTTTGGTCATTGGTATAGGAGTGAACGCTCTCAACATGCCCCTGCAAAATGCCGTAAGCATCATCAATCACTTTAATGACAGGCGCAATGGCATTCGTGGTACACGAAGCCGCACTCAAGACCGTATCTTCTTTAAAATTAACGGTTTTTTGATTGACGCCATGTACGATATTTGGCACTTTTTTGCCGGGTGCAGTCAGCAAAACCTGACGAACGCCGGGGCGCAGGTGTTGGCTCAAACCTTCTTTGTCGCGCCATACGCCGGTATTATCAATCACCAGCGCATTTTCTATACCATATATAGTGTAATCAATATCAGTTGGTTGCTTCGCAAAAATCATTTTGACGCGATTGCCGTTGATTATCAATTCTTCTGCTTCATATGCGACCTCTACCGTTCCTCTGAATTTGCCGTGAACGGAATCATTGCGAAGCAAGGCAGCACGTTTTTCCATTTCGGCGTGGCGGTCACTTAATTTTGGTCGAATGACAATGGCACGTAATCGCAACTGCTCTCCCCTACCCGTCATCTCTACCATTCGACGGGCTGCCAAACGTCCGATTCGTCCAAAACCGTACAGTATGACATCTTTGGGTGTCAATACTTTTTTGTCTTGTCCGATGTGGTCGCCGAGGTGATGATTCAAAAAGGCGTCTGTATCTGCAAATTGTCCATTGGACGCAAGGCGATTAATAGCTAATTTACCAATATCAATACGCGAAGGTGCTAAGTCCATTTTGGCAATACCCTTTGCCAATTCGAGGCTCGTATAAATCGAAATGGGTTGTTCAATGTATTTTTTGCTATTTAAATGCAAATCCAAAACCTCACTCGGACGCGCATCATAAATGCCGCGACGAAATAAAATCAATTCAATAGAACGGTCAAAACGCAATTCACCAATAATATTGAGCAATTCGAGGGCTGCTTTTTCCATTTCCCGCCAGTCGGAGAGTGTGGCGGTATGTTGTGCGATTGTATTCATTATTAAGTTTAAGCTGAAGTTGAAGTTTAAATTATTTTATTGAAATTAAAATTTCAAATACTTTACCTAACTCCACTTTTTTGATACCAATTGGATTTTGGAAGTCACAAATTTACGGGTTTTTAGCGAGTTTATACTGTGAACGGGGTAAATTTCGGAAACTATCAGTTTTCCGAATGAACCCGTAATGACTGCTTTAGCTGTCAATTATATTATTATTTTTACTTATAAAAAATTCAAAAACAATAATTTATAAATTTATTTTTATTTCACTTGATAGCTAAAGCAGTCAATGTCATTTAGTTAAGCCATTTTTTATAAATATTATTTTGATTTAAAATTCGTAATTTGAATAAATTTAAAAATGATGCGAACCCTACGTTTAGTAAACTTTCAAAGTTTACTAAACGTACTGTTTTCCGAAATTTATACCGTTCACAGTATAGCTAAAATAACGAAGGCTTTCAATTTGAATCAGAATTCAAATTGAAAGCCTGTATTGGAATTTGTTATT
>CALHBW010000011.1 GCA_937930625.1 uncultured Saprospiraceae bacterium
ACGACATAAAGTGGTCTATAAGGGCAAAAAGCGCAAGAAAAAGAAGAAAATTGCTGCTTGAAGCCTGTTTACAACGAAGAAATACTCCGATAAAATTTCAAAATTAAATTTTGGGTGGAAGAGTTATGTCCAAAGTCCAGTCATTAACCATTAACCATTAATAATAAAGCCTCTAAATCACTTTCAGTTGTAAAAGGATTCATTAAAGTTGTTCTTAGGTAAACGGTGTTGCGTAGCGTAGTTTGTACAATATAAAACTCGCCACTTTCAATGATATTTTGGCGAATGTTGCTATTGATACGATTATTTTCTGCTGTATCTAATTCAGCATTATACACACGAAAACACACGATATTACATTCCGGCTCAGTAAGCAATTCCAATTGCGGTCTTTTTTTGATGAGCTTCGCAAATGTTTTCCCCAAATCATAAAGTGTCTCCACAAACTCTGCAAAACCTTGTTTACCATACAATTGCATCAGACAGAAAAACTTAATACTCATCATTTCTTTGGTACATTCAAAGGTGCGTTTAGCCAGATTATACCACTCTTCCTCGGCGGCTTCCTTCCATAGATATTGCGCCTTCTGATTGAATGTTTTATACGCATCCTTCGACTTTTTAAACACCAAAGCCGTCATAATCGCAGGTGTCATCAGCATTTTATGACAATCAATCACCACCGAATCTGCGCGATGTATGCCACGTGTAAGTGGTTTGTATTTTTCGGAAAAAATAGCCGCCCCTCCATGCGCTCCATCCACATGAAACCAAATCCCACGTCGTTCGGCAAAGTCTGCAATTGCTTCCAAATCGTCGTAACTTCCCGTCGAAGTCGTACATGCACTCCCTACAATGGCTATGACCTGTAATCCCTTTTCAGTTGCCCGTTCAAATTCAGCATCAAGCTGTTCGGTTTGCATTTGAAAGCTATCATTCGTCTCGATTTTCAAGATACCTTCCTCCCCAAAACCCATAATTCGCGCTGCCCTATCCACACAATAATGCGCCTCTGCCGATACCATGACCGCCAACTTTTGCCCTGCATGTCCCTCCTGCCACACGTCTGTATGTGCGTGTACGCTACGTGCAGCGAGCAGTCCCGTCAAATTGGCAAGCGTACCGCCCGAAGTCATAAAACCATCTGCCTGTGTATCGTAACCAATCGCCTCCGCGAAAAAATTTATCACCACCTTTTCGATAGCCGTTGAAGCAGCACCCATTTCATATACACCCATTTCATTATTCATAAATGCTGCTACAAGAGCCGCTAATGCCGTTACGGGTGCAGCAGGAGAAATTTGATGCCCGGCATATCCCGGATGATTCAGCGCAATAGAACGCTCAATAATATCCTTGAAGAGTGTTGTCGCGCTACCATCTTCCAAATCGTATTTTTCCCAAAATGTAAATTGATTATCAGGCGTGTCCCACGGCAAAACAGGGATTTTTCCTTCTTGTGCAGCAGTGAGGTGATCGGCGAGTATGTCGATGAGTTCGTGACCGGATTTTCGGAAGGCTTCGCTGTTGTAGATGTGTTTCATAGTAAATGACGGTGGACGGTTTTATGCTACCGCAAAACCCGTATCTTCTCTCCGAAACGGCGCGTAAAATGCCAGTACAATATCCGATTTAGGTACGCCTTTTTCAAGCAGTTGAGTGGCAATACCTATCTCCGTTAAATCTTCTTGAATCCATATTTTACCATCGTCTTTCAAGTCGAGATGTAAAGTAATATGATGGGTACGCCGACTGCCCCACCAACCGACCCTCACTAATTGAAAATGAGTGTTACTTTTATCTATAATTACTTGATTTTCATACTCATTCCAATCGCCTATCGGATTAAATTGAGCATGTTCGTGGAGTAATTCTTCTATATATTTTGCGTAAATTATTTTTTTATCCATTATATTTGTCCTTTGCCATATTAAAAAAAATCTGCGAAAATCCGCTTAATCCGCCAAATCCGCGTTCTGTTTTTCTCTAAAAATCCATTCCAAGCGACAAATAAATCTGCCCGCCTTGCAACTCTCCTGTCTCTATTCCCCAAGCATAATCCAGTCGTATTAAATGTCCAAAAACAACACTTCGCAGTCCAAGACCATAGCCCATTATAATCGGATTACGGAAATAATTGACCTGCACCGTCACCACCGGATTTTCGACATAAATCGTATTGAGTGGATTATCTTCTTTGAAGGGCGAAAGCCCCTGCCATGCCGTTCCAACGTCTGCAAAAGCCACAGCTTGTAAATTGCGAATAAAAGACGAACTACGGAAAGAAGTCCGCGACATATTATTGAACAATCGGGCACGAAGTTCGGTATTCCACACTAGGTATGAATTGCCGTTGCGAATGTTACTTTTGAAACCGCGCATATTGGTCGCAATCGTTTGAAAAGCAAATTCTTCCCTTGAATTTGGAACAGCGACCTCGCGGTTATTACGTTCGCCGGGTATCACCCAATTATCTACTCCACCCATAAAATATAGGTGTTTTTCTTTACCAAATGAAGTTGCTCCGGCTACGCGCGTGGCTACAATCATATTTTTGTTCAACTTTCGATAATGTCGCGCATCCAAACCCAGAGTTGCCATCCAGCCGGGATAAATTTTAGCTTCCGTGCTTGGTCGCAAGCCCAAATCAAAGCGTTTGGCGGTCTCCGCAAACACTTTGTAGCGCGTTCCTGTCCGAAGATTGATGCCCATACTACGCGTATCGTCATGCACATATTCGAGTCGGGCAAATACACGGTTTTGTTGGTCGGTTGGTACTCCGAGTGTATTCACATCGGTAGAAAGGCGGATGTTTTGGTCGGAGCGCAAGGTCGCAAATCCGCGTACACTTCGGTAAGTATCCAGCGGGTAGGAAAGGCGTGTTTCAAAATAATTTGTAATATTTTTTATGTTGAATAATAATACATTTCCACTCGCAACGCCATAAATGCGCGGCAAACGATAGAATGAAAACCGCTTATCAATGCGCCCTTTTTTATTGTCATAAACTAAGTAAAACTCAGGAAAATTTAATTCAAAAGGTAGGCGCAAACCTCCCTTGAATGAGTGGTCTTCCATCAGGTCCTTAATTCCTGCTTCAAAGAGCGCGGAAAAGGGCGTCCATTGATAAAAGGTCGATGTGTGGTCGAAATTTGTATAACCATCAAAAAGCAAACTATTATCAAATTGCACCACTAAATAATCCGTCCTGAATTTTAATTTATACTCCTCCACATTGCGCGGATGTATAGCCGTTTTTTTCGATTTTTCTTCCGGTTCAATGAGAGAAATATCCTCAGAGATAACATCTTCTTCCGGTAATACTTCCTCTTTTTTCGGTTCAATTATTTCATCAAATCTACTTTGAAAAAAGTAATTGGGATTTTCTTTTTCGGTGTTAATTTCTTGTTCAATTTCAGGCGCGTCTTTTGTTTCTTTTTTATCAATTTCTACAAAAACATTATCAAAAACAGTTTGTGGCGGCTTGGGTTTTGTGGCTTTTGCAGGTCGGTAATTGCGGTATTGCGTAGTCGTTAAATTAAAATTATTATTAGCGTTAATTTTATTGATAATCAAATGATAATCGCCGCGATTGAGTACCAAATCGGCGGTCTTTCTACCGCGTTTTGTCGCACTGTGTTGTAGGATTCCTGTAAATTGATTGGTATTGGCTCGTGCTGTAACGGCGGTTTTATATGTCGGTTTTAATTGTTCATCAATTATCGTAATACTATCGGGCAATGTAAGGGTAGAATCTTCGGCAATCGTCACGTTTTCACCATCCGAAAGTGTTATATATTTTTCGTAAAAATCAATAACGCGTTCCAGTTTTCCGGCATAACGATTGTACGAGCCGTTTGCATCGCCCAACCATGCAAAATGAAGGCTGTCGAGTTGTATCGGTTGGCGTTCATTTGCCAGAGGCGTATTGGTCACGCGGATAATTTCGCTGCGTTTTTCGGCTTCAAAAGGCATCAGGTAAAGGTCAAAAGTCTTGGCTTTTTCGGCAATGACGCGAGAGGTCGCTTTTACGGTAGCTTGGTCGCGATTGGAGGCAAAAAGCAGGCTTTTTTGTCCATTAATTTGAACGAAAGTCACATCACGCTCATCGTAAAAATCGCGTGTGATATGACGGACTTGCTCCCCATTCGACGAGAGGCTAAAGAGGTCGGATTGACCATTTTTCAAGGCTGTCACCACCAATTGGCGACGACTCAAAAAGTCTGCGTGTGTGATGCGTTCCAATTCGCCACCTACCTTATTTGTACTTTTTATTTTGCCTTCGGCAACATTATAAATCGCAATTTTTATATTATTTTTTTTCTCAAAAATTATCGCCAATTCATTGCCTTTACTCCATGTCAATACCGGATAATTTTCATCTGTTATATGACTAAAATCGAAATTGACAGTTCCCTTTAAAATGACTTTTTCGCTATCGTTTTTCAAGTCTTTCAAAATGACTTTATAGCGATTTTCGCGCTGCGTAACGTAGGCGATGTGCTGACCCTTTGGCGCGATTTTGCACATACGCATAGGCGTGTGTGTGAGGCGTATGGATTCGCCTGAAGGAAGTTCGTATTTAGCGGTTTCCTGCAAATATCTTTGCTGATAAAAGTTATACCATTCATCCGAAACAGTACGAAAACTATTCCCCAAAACAAATAGAAATCCTTGCTCGATACTCCGATTAATACGCGTCAGATACAGCAAATTGGAGACGGTAGATTTGCCATAATTTTGCCCGATAAAATACCACATCGAATGACCTGCAAGGCGCGGGTCTTTAGCAACTAAATCACTGAATTTCTTATACTTACCGGATTGAATACCATCACGCAAGAGATTATCAAGGTCAGTATTCCATGTCTCGCCGACATAGGCTTTCAGTCCTTCGGTAAACCAGTGAGGCAGGTTGAGCAGCATGGCATTTTGCACGATTTCCTGAAGGCTGTTGCCAAACATCATTTGGTGCAAAAACACCTCAGTGATACCTTCGCGCACCTGCCTGTGCAAGTCACCGTGACTGCCATCGAAATAGACATAAATTTTATTGTCAGAAACACGGGTGATGCCGCCGTTGTGATAATTGGTGTTGTCACTTCCGGCATTGCTTTGCATGAAGTCGCTGTAATCGTTGAAAACGAGCAGATGAATTTTGTCATTCATCTTATATTCAAGCAGATTTTGGAGTTCGGCGAAGTCTTGTTCACCCATTTGAAGGGCATAGTCCGCGAGTGCGCGTCCATCCTCCGTCCAGTAGGCGGTGAAATGCTCACTTTCAGCTTGCTGCCAATTCATTTTCTGGTATTGCACACGGTTTTTACCAAATTCAGTGTGAATACCTTGTGCGAAAATTGACACGGGAAGCAGTAGCAAAATCCAAATTCCAAGTACCAAATTCCAAGTACCAAATTCCAGCCCGACTCGTCGGACATTTTGAAAATGTCCGACGAGTAAGTTTAAATTCCAAATTCCAAAACGGGGCAAATTCCAAGCGGGCGTGACTCGCCTTGCATTTTGAAAATGCAAGGCGAGTTGGTTGCAGTATTTTAGTTTAGTATTTTTCAAAAAATCCATACGTATATCAGCGTGATGTTTTTGTCAATGAATGAAATTCTCAAATCCTGAATCCCAACGTATTTTTTTGTGTATTTTTGCAACGTTTAAATTAATAAAAAAAACGGATATTATCAAATATTTCACGTAACCATATTGCAGGGACAGGGCATGCCCTGTCCCTACACGCATCCTACGTGAAATAGAAACACATTTATAATGACACAGGTTTTGGGATTGACCTTTAATGCTTTTCAAGAAAACATGTATTTGGTATATGACGACACAGGCGAATGTGTGATTTTTGACCCGGGCTGCAATAGTGTCGAGGAGCAAAATACGCTCACAGAAGTCATTGAAAGTAAAGAACTTAAACCCGTTCGATTGATTAATACGCATTGCCATCTCGACCATGTATTCGGGAATCATTTTGTGGCAGAGAAGTATGGTTTGGAGTTGGAAATTCATAAAGGAGAAGTGCCTGTATTAGAATCTGTACCACGTGTGTGCAAGATGTATGGCATTCCGATGATGCACCAATCGCCCGACGCAGGGCGGTTTATTGAGGTTGGTGAAACGATTGAGTTTGGGGAGTCAAAATTGGAGGTTTTGTTTACACCCGGACATTCTCCGGCGAGTTTGTCGTTTTATTGTGCAGAGGCGGGGTTTGTGATTGCAGGAGATGTCTTATTCATGCAAAGTATCGGACGTACCGACCTGCCGGGTGGCGATATGAATACTTTACTGCAAAGTATTCGGGAGCAGATTTTTCCATTGGGAGATGATGTGAAAGTCTTTCCGGGACACGGACCAATGACAACAGTAGGCTATGAGAAATTGAATAATCCGTTTTTGATGAGTTGATGAGTTGATGAGTTAACGAGTTGATGAGTTGATGAATTGATGAATTGACGAGATTTGGGAGTGTTCACCCAACTGTGTCTTATTCGATTAAATTAAGGATGCTATATTTACAAAAGACTGATAATCAAATCTCTGCGAACTCCGCGTTCTCTGCGTGACACAAAATATTGAATAGTCCCCGAGATTTTTGCAAGCAAAAATACACTCTAACTCATCAACTCGTCAGCCCGTCAACTCATCAACTCATCAGCCCGTCAACCCATCAACACGACAGTTTAACATTTAAAATTTGCATAAGAGACTCAAAAGAATTAACTTTGGTGAAATAAAAATATCAATCATGAGAAAAAATTTATATTTCCTATCATTCATATCCCTTTGTATTTTAATAATTTCCTGCGGAAAAGAAAATGTTGATTTACCTGTTATTGAGGTAGAATCTGCTATGGAATATGCCGCTAAATTTGCAGTTGGGGTAGAGGCTACACAAGAAGCCAATCATGTTGATGCTTATATTGACAATTGTCAAGATGCTGATTTTGCAGAGTTGTTGGAAGATACCAATAATGCGATGGCATTTAGTGGTTTTGACTATTTTGGTCAATCGACTGTCTATACAAAAGACGATGTTTTGTTTTACCCTGTGATGCGAAGCAGTGAGGAAAATTCAGGCTTCTTGAATATGTGTATTCCATTTTACCGCCTAACACAAACGGATGACCCGACACTTCTTATGGAAGGTCCGGGCGTAGTTGCAGTTGGTATTTTGACAGATACTTTTGAAGATGAAGAAGGCGGTGGAAGAACCGGTGGTAATATCATCCCATTGGTGGTTGAAAATCCGGGTATGGGTTCTTTTGGTACAGGATATTCTACTTCTTACTACACTGCCAATGGTAAAGTCGTTATTGACTATGACCGCAATGGATTTAAAAACGAAGGTACACTACGCATCGTAGTTACTTCAAGCGACGATTATGCGAATATTGATAAATCGTGGCTGATAAAATTTTAAGTTTGGAGGATTGAGAATTCAATCAAGGGGCTGCTCGAAAGGGTAGCCCTTTTTTTGTGTTGACGTGCTGACGTGCTGACGTGTTGACGTGTTGACGTAAATTTGATGATAAGATTTTTGCGAAGCAAAAATAAAATACATCAGCACATCAGCACACCAACACGTCAGCACATAAAACCAATGCGTACATTTAAAATTTCATTTCGTAAAAGGTTAAAATACGGACAAAAAAATATCTTTTTAAAAAAAATACCGTTGAATGTTCTTATCTTAGCGTTTTTTAAACTCAAACTTTGCTTATGTATATCCATAGATTAATAAGATTTGGTAGTATCATCACCCTTTGTGCTTTAATTTTTTCCGCATGTCAGCAGGAAGCTATTGTTGATACCTCAACAGGTGGCGGCGACAATCCGCGTGGAAAAGTAGTTTCTACTGAACTGATAGGTTCTTTTAGTACCTCACAAATTGATTCGATTATAACCACCATCAATGGCGCACCGCCTGAATTGGTTTTTCTCGTAAAAGAATATCCTGTGGATGTCTATAAAGTCATTTATGAAACGATAGATGCCAAAGGGCAGCCAACTATCGCTTCGGGCGCACTTTCGATTCCACAAAATATTGATGAACCAAAGGCTTGGGTTTCTTACCAGCATGGTACGGTGATTAAGAGAGATGATGTGCCGTCGAGAGGTTCGCAAGAGATGTTGATTGGTGTGGTGTATGCTTCTGCCAGTGGTGTAGTGGTGTCACAGGCGGATTATTTGGGCTTGGGCGATTCGCCGGGCAGACACCCGTATGTACATGGCGAGTCGCAGGCGACAGCAGCGATTGATATGATGCGTGCAGGTCAGGCAGTTTGTGCAGATGAAGGGATTACACTCAATGATAAGTTGATGTTGTTTGGCTATTCGCAGGGCGGACATGCTACAATGGCATTGCACAAACAATTGCAAGAAAATTATGCGGATGAATTTGTAGTGACGGCTTCCTATCCGATGGCAGGTCCTTATGACTTGTCGGGTTATCAGGCAGCTACTTTTACAAATGGATTGCCATACGAAAACAAATATTACTTGCCTTATTTGCTTCTTGCTTATAATGAAGTATATGAATTATACGACAGTCCTTCTGATTTTCTAAAATCACCTTACGACCAAACACTGCCTCCTCTATTTGATGGTACGAATAGCGGTGGTACTATCAATGAATTTATTCCTTATATTCCAAGTGACATCATTCGAGATGATGTGATAGAAAATTTCAAGTACAACTATAATCATCCATTCCGTCAGGTACTACGTGATAATGACAATTGGGATTGGCTTCCAGATGCACCGGTACATCTTTGTCACTGCACAGGTGATACGCAGGTGTTTTATGAAAATGCACTTGTAGCGTATAATGGCTTCCTTGATAAAGGCAAAACGGATGTAGAACTCATTACACCGAACAGTGGCGACCACGGAGATTGTGTATTACCTTGTTTTATAGATGCACTCGGTTGGTTTGCAGAATTTTATGAATAAAAATACTCCTCCCTTTTCCATAGAAGTATGCGGCTATCATAAATATGATAGCCGCTTTTTTTTATTCCCAAGGTGGCGAAGCCACTCCCGATAGATATTGGATTGTCGAATTGCTACTTAAATTTTCACAAATTTTTGAGGAATCCATTGCCCTTCAATTAGAGTATTGACGAGATAGATACCTTGCGGTAGATGAGACACATCAAATTTAAATGTATCCTGTCCCGTGAGTTGTTTTTTATATTGTTGCCACACACGTCCTTGCATGTCTGCAATTGTGATAAGGGTCATTTCTGAATGTTGTTGTAAGGTGTATTGTATAGTTAATTCATTTTGCACTGCAGTAGGTAAAACTTGTATATTATTTTGATAATCAGCAAATTGTTCTACTGAAACAGGAAGCGGCTCCGGGTTACTATCTTCACAATGATCAGATAAACAGCCTTGTAAATTCACATAAAAGCCTTCAATGCCTACATAAGTCGTCGCGTCTATGACTTCACCTATATAAGTTGGTGGGAAAGTCTCATTCGTATGAAATTTGACAGTGAAACATTCGCCGGCGTCAGCAATATCTAAGCTTATTCTGCCAATCGATACCCATTCATCAGCAGTGACAAGATAGCCGCTTCCTCCCTCAAGTTCTACGTTGTAGGAAATGATGGTATCTCCGGTTCCAACAAGTGTATGTGCGCCGTATAAGCTGAAATGATCCGATGTTTGGATAAACCCGGAAATGTCCAACTCAGTGTCAAGAGCAACAGACCCCGGTACAAAAGCCGAACGATTGAAAGACAACCTGTAATTTTGGTCTGCTAAACGAAACTGTGAGTCGCTGTCGTAAGCCTTGATTTTCAAATCAATATACGCTTTTCCTAATTCACAATCTACTTTGTGGAGAGAAGCATCGGTTACGAATTGACCATTTTGGGCGATAAGCATGTTTAACAGGAGGATGTTGATAAGGATGGTTAATGCTAAGTTTCTCATTTTTTGTTTTTAAAATTTTTAAATCGAGTTAACAATCGTAAGATACATTAACTCTGAATCAGATGCCAATAATTTTTTGAAGCGTATTTTTGTTTTTTCATTGTTTTCACTTATATAAATGATTGGTTTCCAATTTTTATGGGGTATAAACTTAAAGTCTTTTGAAGTCAAAAATATTCAGTTTCATAGCCTATTCTATTGGATTAGACTAAAAAAATCACAAATTAGTTGTTTAGATAAAGGAAATTTTGTAAGGCAGTATCTTTCCCTATACAATATTGATACCTAAATTTGTTTTTTTGGACAAAAAAAACAGATAAAATCTTTGAGAATATTAAAAAAAGGGCAGCCGAATATAATATCCGACTGCCCGTGACTACATAAACTAACTATTCTACTTCTTTAGGAAAATTCCAAAAAACAAGTACCAAATTCTAATTGATTTGTTGTTAAATTATTATTATTATTACCAAATACTAAGCTTCGGAAAATCGCTCAATAATCCTGAAATGCACTGTCTTATTCACACACACACTTTGCTATGAACAATCATAAACTTATTCAAATACTTGACACTTTCAATAAAAAAGAATGGCGAGAGTTCAGCAAATTTGTTGAATCTCCTTATTTTAATACCGATAAACACTGCATCCGCTTATTTCAAATTCTTAAAAAGGAATTTGCCAAAAAGAGCGATTTCCAACTCTCGCGTACTCGTCTGGAAAAGCTGTTTTCTAAGGATAATCCTACAGATGCCTCGCTGCTCAATGTCAAATTGAGTTTGTTGACACGATTGGTAGAGCAATTCTTCAGGCAGCAAGGGCTTGAAGAAAATCCCTTATTGTCCAAAGACTTTTTACTAAAAAGAGTGTGACACACATTCGTGGAAATGTAATATTAAAATGTATCTGTTGGCTTGATAAATGCCGATTGTGAATACCGTAATGACTGCTTTAGCTGTCAAGTGCATTTTACTACAATATCTTATTTCTTTAAAAACAAT
>CALHBW010000012.1 GCA_937930625.1 uncultured Saprospiraceae bacterium
AAAGCGAATACTCGTCAGACGAATCCCTTTATTCAATGCGAATATTTTATGAGACAAATCACGATATTTCACAAAAACCTTCGTCAGACGAGTAGTATCAACGGGTAAGCCTATCTCTGAAGTATAGTTGATAAGAGCATATTTAAATTTTTAATTATTCATTGATTGTCATTTTAATTTTCATTGCTATTGTCATTTTCATTGCTTGTCATTATAGCGGTAAATACGCAATAGCTTTTATTTCAATTAAGAGGTTAGGATGCGGCAATTGGTGAACGGCAACCGTAGTACGTGTCGGTCCGGTTTCGTGATTGAAAAAAGTACCATAGACTTCATTATAGCCTTTAAAATCTTTCATATCCACCAGAAAAGTCGTGATGTCGATGACATGCGATAAATCAGCATCAAGGCTTTTTAATAATTCACCAATATTCTCAATCACTGCCTTCGTTTGCGCCCGAATGTCTAATTGCCAATTGCCGTTTTCGTCCTGCGTCGCGCCTACATGGGTATTGTCTTTTCTGCGACTGCTCGTTCCCGATACGTATATAAAATCGCCAACTCGTTTTACATGCGGATAATTGCCGAGAGGTTGTGCTTTGTGTTTTAATACTTTTCCAGACATATTTAATAAAAATGAAAATATCAATAAAAATGAAAAATTAGATTCAATGAAAATGAAAATAACAATCAAAATCAAAAATTAGATTCAATGAAAATGAAAAATTGAACCTATCGGCTCTAAATGAGAGTCATTAATTCTTTGGTAGTGCTATAAATGTAATGCTCAAACTTGCCTTGCATTTTCAAAATGCAAGGCAAGTTGCCATGAATTAGCATTACATCTAAAGGACTACCAATTCTTTGTGATATTCTTCTAAGGATATTTTATCAAAATTATCATCACTACACATTTTTAATAATAATTCATCCTGTTTTCTACCGCGTTTCATGGCTTGTTTGTAGGGCAAATTTGGTTGGAATGTCACCAGTGAATATTTTGAATAATAATCGGGAAATTGTTGTTCCAATTGCATTTCGATTTTGCGTTTTCGCATAAATGCTGCGTCATCTACATGGTCGCGCATTTCATAAAAATTATCAATCGCTAAATCTGCAATCGCATCTGCATTATGTTTTCTTTTTTCTTGAAATACCGCAAAAACTTGTTCCCAATCCGCACCGTATTCTTCCAATGTTTCATCAAAAATCCGTACATCTTCCAAAGAAGCATTCATGCCCTGCCCGTAAAACGGAACGATGGCATGAGCCGCATCGCCCATAATCAATGTCTTTCCGAAGGCTTGCCAGGGGTAGCACTTGATAGTACCCAATGTACCAACAGGATTTTCAAAATATTCTTCGTACAAATGCGGAATATGCGGCAATAAAGTAGGATAATATTTTTCAAAGAAATCTTTTACTTTCTCTTTGGTATTCAGAGTGTTAAAGCCTGCTTCGCCTTCATACGGATGAAACATTGTCAACGTAAAACTACCATCCAAATTAGGCAGCGCGATAATCATAAAATGACCATTGGGCCAAATGTGTAAGGCTTCTTTTTCGATTTTCCAGTCGCCATTTTCTGCGGGTAAAATAGATAATTCTTTATAACCGTGTCGCAAAAAATCCTGTGAATAATTGAATAATAATCGAGTTGTTTGCGCCATCATGCTACGTCGCACCACCGAACCTGCGCCATCCGTACCAATGACAATTGCTCCCTCATCTTCGCAAAATTCGCCGTCAAATTCGTATTCAATTTTAGCATTTTTCAAATCAACTGTATTTACTTTACAATCAAATTTGAGTTGAACATTTTCAAATTTATCTGCCTCTTTTATCAATGCCAAATTCAAGCCCGGACGCGAGACGGAGTTAATATAATCTTCCGCCCGACCACTATATTTCGACAAAAATGCCTCACCGCCAAGCGGATGTATCATCCGTCCGCGCATAGGAATACATTCCTCCAAAATAGCCTCCTTAATACCCGCCATTTCCAAAGCCAATAAACCTCTCGCCGACAATGCCAAATTGATAGAACGCCCCGCATCTTCGATGCCTTTACGCATGTCCTCACGTCTTTCGTACACCACAACTTGGAAGCCCTTTTGCGCCATTCGGACAGCCAATAAAGTACCGCACAATCCCGCGCCTACAATGATTATTTTATCCTTTTTCATATGTGAAATAACAATGAAAATAACAATGAAAATGAAAAATCAGATTCAATGAGAATATTCAAAAGTGCTGCGTAGTGCATCTTTTCATTTTCATTGTTATTTTAATTTTCATTTACAATCGCGTTTTTTAGAATTTCGTAAAATAGATAAACGTCTTCAAAGGAATTGTACATTGGTACGGGCGCGACTCTAATCACATCCGGCTCTCTCCAATCTGCAATGACACCCTTTTCTGTGATGATTTCAAACAATTTTTTATCCGCATTTTTCACCTGAATAGACAACTGCGAACCGCGTTGTTCGGGGTCGGCAGGGGTGATGATTTGCACCACGTCATCGCCCAATGAATTGACTAAATATTCCAAATATCCTGTGAGTGTAATGGCTTTTTTTCTCAATCTATCCATCCCGGCTTCGTCAAATATTTTCAAGGAAGCCCATACCGCCGCCATCGCCAAAATCGGTGGATTGCTCAATTGCCATGCTTCGGTCGTGGGCATGGGTTCGAAGGCATCGCGCATCTTGAATCGGGTGTCTTTATTGTGTCCCCACCAACCTTCAAATCGCGGAATAG
>CALHBW010000013.1 GCA_937930625.1 uncultured Saprospiraceae bacterium
AATGGATTGGGTGTTGGTGACATTCAGAAAAGGTACGACTGCTGATACGGACATCGGACAAGCCGCCGCGATTGTGCTGGCAGATGGCAGTTTGTATTTTCCGACGACTTATATTCCCTTTATCGAATCTGCTGATGAGGTGTATGTCTTGATTCAGCATCGCAATCATATCGGCGTGATGTCGGCACAACCTGTACCGATTGTGGGTAATGAGTTGATATATGATTTTCGTTTGGAAGATAGTTATAGAAACTCAACAAGCGTAGGGCAGAAGCAACTACCGGACGGCACTTGGACAATGTACACCGGCGATTGCAACCAAACCGCCGACGCTCAAAGCTATGACATCAACGGGCAGGATAAAGCTCCGTGGGTCACGCTGAATGGTAATTTCAATCTCTACGCTCTCCCGGATTTCAATCTGGATGGCGATGTGAATGGCGCGGATAAGTTGCTGTGGTTTGGAAATAATGGGGTGTCTTCGGTGGTGCCGAAGTAGGCTCTACACACCCCCACCCCTGAAGGGGAGTCTGCCCGCGCCATGAAGAATGTGGGCAGACTCCCCTTTAGGGGTTGGGGGTGTGAGTGGCTATCGCTTTTCTATTTTTTGTCTAATCCCTCAATCTTCTCCTCCAACCACTTCTTATCACTTACAAATTCTAATTTCTCTAATTTAGCTTTGATTTTTTCTGCGGTCATTTTGCCGTTGCCATGTCGCGTGTTATAGATATTGATGAGGATGCGGACGAAGTTTTTGTAGGCTTTTTTGTCTCTTGGAATCAAGCCCTTATGACTTTGGATAAATCGTTCGGAAAGCAGGAAAGTGCGGATAGTGCGCTCGTCGTATTCTTCGTCGAGTTCGTAGTGGGATTTGAGGAGCATGATGCGGCAGTTGATGTCGTAAGCGAGATTGACTTTATCTACGCGGATGAAGTGGGAGAGGGCGGTTTTGAAGTCGTTTTGATAGAAAGCGACTGCGCCCATATTGAAGTGATAGACGCTATCGGCGTGTTCTTTTTCGAGATTTAGGCGGTATTTTTTGATGGTTTCTTTTGCCCAGTCAAATTCGCCTACTTTGCAGCTTACGGTGATAATATTTTTTAATTTATTGGCAGGCATAAAGTTTTCCTCCTTCAACAAGTCTTTATCATCCATAATTTGAAATAAATCAAAGATTTGCAGATAATAAGTACTGTCTCCTTTTTTGATTTTACTGGTGCAGAAGCTAATGGCAATTTTATAAAAATTATCTAAATCATAACCGGAAATAAATGATGCGTGAGTATTCAGGAGTTCAATCAATTTTTGATACAACTCAATCGTATTATCTTTCAACAAATCAGCCGCTACTTGGTAAGTCTGAATCAAAGGGTGATTAGCGTATTGAGGTAAATTCAACAGAGCAGAGGCGGCTTCCATTGTCGTGTAATCATAGGATTTATGCGCTGAAATATCTGTCAGGGAAATACAAGATACATATAATTCTAATTTATTGACCAAGTAATAAATATCCAAAGTCTCGACTAATTCCGGTAAGTTATCTTCCTTTGTCAGCAATTCTTTTTTACGAAAATAATGCAACATGGATGATTGCATTTTAAACTGTCGAGCATAGTCTGCTACACTTTTGTTGGTTTTTGCCTTCAATGCTTTATCATCCTTTGTCATATTTCGATTGAACAAAGCAAATTGCTTTCTCCTCAATAGTTGAGGGTACAACAACTCTGTTTTACAAGCCCCATTTTCTTTCAATTCTTCATTCATCAAAAACGTCTCTACCAAACGCAACAGAAGTGTCATCTTTGCCAAAAGCGAAGCTTTCTGTTGAGCATTCAGCGATTTTTTCGGCGCAGTTTTTTTCGGAAAAGTGGCACGATACACCACACATTGCGCCGCATCGTCAAATGCCTTTTGGTGAATCACCTCGTTCCTCAATCCCTCCAATAAATACACAATCTGCATATCCGTATTATGATAATCACAAGCCACAAAACTCCCCAAATCTGCCAATTCGGACTTGGAAAAACTATTCAACAAGTCCACTACCAAAAACCGCCCACCTCGTTTATTTTGATTTTTAGACATTTTATTTAATTGATAATCAGTTTTTTATAAAAATAAAGAAAATGATGCTATCGTATTTTTCGCTAAATTAGGTATATAAAATTACGAATAAAAGCATATAACTTTGTATCTATCAAACTAATTATCTAACATGAATGAACACCGTACTGACCGTAATGACTGCTTTAGCTGTCAAGTAAGACAATATGCACTTGACAGCTAAACAGGGTGGACGGGAACTCCGTAATGACTGCTTTAGCTGTCAAGTGAACTATTTTTTTTAATTTGTAATAAATTTAAAAACAATAAATTATAAATAATTTTTCATTCCACTTCCACTTGACAGCTAAAGCAGTCATTACGGTATTCGCGGTCAGCCTGTAAAGCAGTCATTACGGTCAGTACAGGTCATTCAATCATCAAAAAATTCATTATGAATACTTCCACAAACTTCAAAGTATGGACATCGCTCCTCTGCTGCCTCCTATGTACGTGCATGTACGCGCAAACCCAGACTCCCGAATATGTACCCAACGAATTTATCATCAAAATGAAACCCCACAAATCAACGGTGGACAAACTCTTCCTAAAAAACCAAATGCAGGCAAGCACCCGTAAAACCCTGCCTACCAATGGCATAGAAGTCTGGGAAATCCCCGATACCGATGTTAGTCGCAATATCGAACAAATCATCAGCGAATACCGCGACCACCCCGACATTGAGTATATCGAACCTAATTACTATTTCTACCTCGCTGCCGAAGCCGCTGACGGACAAGATGGCACACCTTCCGACCCGGATTTTAGCAAGCAGTGGGGACTGCACAATACCGGACAAAACGGTGGCACACCCGATGCCGACATCAATGCCCCCGAAGCGTGGGACATCGCCACAGGCAGCCCCTCTGTAAAGGTAGCCGTCATAGATACGGGCATAGACTGGAAACACCCCGACCTCATCAACAATATCTGGCAGAACCTCGGCGAAGACCTTGACGGTGATGGACGGGTCATCGAATGGAACGGCAGCACATGGATATTTGACCCTGACGACATCAATGACATCGACGACGACGGCAACGGCTATCCCGACGACTTCATCGGTTGGGATTTTACAGAAGGACAAAGCATCCGTAATAATCCTGCTGATGCTTATGGACACGGCACACACGTAGCGGGGATTATTGGTGCTACGGGCAATAACGGTATAGGCATATCCGGCGTGACTTGGGATGTACAGTTGGTGCCACTTCGGGTATTTTCGGGTATTAGCGGGAGTACGAGTGCTGTCATAGAGGCGATTAGTTACGCCATACAGATGGATATTCCTATCAGCAATAATAGCTATGAACATCTTAATTATTTCACTTACTCTACGGCACTTCGTGATGTAATCCAAACTGCCGAAGATAATGGACATCTTTTCATTGCGGCAGCGGGAAATGGCGATGTTGGTATTGATACTCTTCCTAACTATCCGGCATCCTTCAATAATAACAATATTCATGATTTTGATAATGTTATCAGTGTAGCAGCTATCAATAGACATGATGCGCTTTGGACAAACTCCAATTACGGCGTATCAAGCGTAAGCATAGGCGCACCCGGAGATTCTATATTAAGTACTTATTTAAGTACAGGTATTGGTACTAATCCGGCGAGTGCCTACCGCTACCTCAGCGGCACGTCTATGGCAACTCCTCACGTCACAGGTGCCTGCGCCTTGCTGATGGAAACCTACCCCGATAAGTCTTATTCGGAAATCAAAGATGCGATACTCAATACCGCCACAGTGATTCCCGCACTCACCAATAAATGTACGACGAATGGACGCTTGAATTTGTATGAGGCGATGAATTATTTGGAGACGCTGCCGCCTGTGGGGTGTCGGGAGCGGGATTCTTTGGCTTTGGTGGCTTTGTATGAGGCTACGGATGGGGCGAATTGGGATGCTGATGCGATTTGGGATTTGATAGAGCCTATCAATACTTGGTACGGGGTGATTTTAAATAATAGTGGGTGTGTAAGCGAGGTAAATTTATCTTTTGATGGACTTGATGGTAGTATTCCACCAGAATTAGGAGATTTAAATAGTCTAATATATTTAAGTTTAACGGGAAATCAATTAAGCGGTAGCATTCCAACTGAATTCGGAAATCTGCACAATCTTTCCCACTTACGGTTAGCAGATAATCAATTAAGCGGTAGTATTCCATCAGGATTAGGCAACTTAGATAATCTAATGTATTTGGATTTAGGTAGAAATAGTTTAAGTGGTAATATTCCGCCAGAATTAGGCAACTTAAATAATCTAATATATTTGGATTTAGATAGAAATGGTTTAGGTGGTAATATTCCGCCAGAGTTAGGAAATCTGAGTAGTTTAGAACATTTGTACCTAAATTACAACGGATTAAATGGTAATATTCCACCAGAGCTAGGAAATTTATGTCGTCTTGATTATCTCTATCTAAATAATAATTCGCTTAGTAGTAGTATTCCACCAGAATTGGGAGATTTGAGTGGTGTAAAACAGCTATTTATAGAGCGAAACCAACTGAGTGGTATTATCCCCCCAGAATTAAGTGAGTTGAGTAATCTAAGTAGTTTGAATTTAAGTAATAATCAGTTAGTTGGTGATATTCCACCAGAATTAGGAAATTTTCGAGCATCTATTTTTTTATATAATAATAACCTTAACGGTTGTTATGATGCAAATTTAATGAACTTGACTTCAGGTAGTAATGCTTCTATAAGTAGTGGTAATAACTTTGATGCGTCATGGGAAGATTTCAAATATAATGGAACGGGAGCTTGTAGTAACTTATATCCCGGTTGTACGCAAAATGATTCTATTATTTTAGTTAATTTTTACAACAATATGGGAGGTTCAAACTGGGTAAATAAATGGGATATGAATCAACCTGTAAATACTTGGTATGGAGTTACGGTCAATGGTTTTGGATGTGTAACTCGTATTGCATTACATTCTAATCAATTATCCGGAAATCTTTTACCTGAGATAGGTAATCTAAGCAGTCTTACAAATTTGTCCTTACCAAGTAATGAATTGATGGGTAGCATACCTGTTGAGTTGGGTAATCTAAGCAGCTTAAAACATCTTGATTTAACTGATAATCAATTAACGGGTAATATTCCACTTGAGCTTTCAAATCTTTCTATACTTTCATATTTAAATTTACATTCAAATCAATTGACAGGTAATATTCCACCTGAATTAGGAAATTTAATTAATCTCACACATTTAGGCTTAGGCGACAATCAATTAACAGGCTTTATTCCAAAAGAGTTAGGGAATTTAAAAAAGATAGAATCCTTGTATCTAGGTGATAATCAACTCATAGGAGGTTTGCCCTCTGAGTTTGAGGGTTTGTGTAATTTAACAAGTTTAAATGTACAAAATAATCAATTGAATGGTTGTTATGAGGCTAACTTGATGAGCTTGTGTAGTCAATTCTCATCATACGGTGGGATTAGCGGTTTAAATGATTTTGACGCTACTTGGTACGACTTCTGCAACACCGGAGCAGGCACCTGCACCGATTACGTCTGGCCCGGCGACTACAACTACGACGGCACAGTAGATGAAACCGACCCTTTACACTGGGGCTTGGCTTCCGGTTTCACAGGTCCGGTACGTCCGGGAGCTACGACTGCCTTTGAAGGACAGCAAGCACCCGATTGGCAAGATGCGGTACAAGGCATCAACAGCAAGCATCAGGACGGCAATGGCGATGGTATCGTGGATGGCTTGGATTTGCAGGTCGTTGATACTAATTTTGGTAGTATTCACAACTATACGCAGCCCGTATTTATTGCCAGCGATATGCAGTACGAACTCGTAGAAGCCGACGCATATTTAGGACAACCGAGCTACGATTTATACGTCTATGACAGCGGAGGAAACAACATAGACGCACATGGTTTGGCGGGCGTATTGGAGTTTTACGATACCCCTGTCACACAAGTATTGATGCGGACAGACAACTCCTCCCTCATGCCGAGCGATACCCTTACCGTCTTTGATAGTTTGGAAAATCGCCTCCACTTTGCCCTCACTCGCAGCGATAGAGTCAACCAAACCTGTACAGGTGCGGTCGCCAATTTCATAGTCGTCATGCAGGATATTCCCACAAATGATTCCCTTGCAATCACCATAGAAAACGGCAGCAATATCCAAGCCAACGGCGATATGCTTACCGTAGCCGGAGTGAATTATGGTGGTCTGTCACCCGTCAATATATCTTCCGATGTATTTATCGTAAACACCTCCACCATCCATGTGCAATGCAATGTGTCGGGTTCGGCGTGGGTCACACCTATGGGCGATACAGGACCTTATACGTATCAATGGAACACCGGAGAAAGCACCGACCGCATCACCGACCTCAGCGCAGGTATTTATGATGTTACGGTCACAGATGCAGCAGGTAGTTCCGTACACAAAAGCCTCATCGTAGAAGGACAATACATCCCCCTCTACGATGCCGCCGGAAATCCCGTCGATTGCCTATACAGCCCATGCCCGACCTTACTCACACCCGACGGCGCAGTCCTACCCGGCACCTACCAAGCCGACAGAACCATCAATTCAGACGGCATCCTCACAGGCGATACAGAGTATAAGGCAGGAGAAGTGATTATCTTAGACGAGGGCTTTGAAATACCGCCTGGAACAGAGTTTTCTGGTACGATAGAAGATTGTGATGGAGATTAAATCAAGAAATTCCAAGCACCAAATCCCAAATCCCAACAAAAATACAAGGTAAGTACGCACAAGTTGGAATTTGGTACTTAGAATTTGGAGTTTGCCGTTAACGGCTTAGATAGCAGTTTGACTTATGGAGCATCTCTCTTTTGAGGGATGCTTCTTTCTATTTTACGAATGTTATAACAGCTATCGACTATCGACTGTCAAGCCCTCAATCTTCTCCTCCAACCACTTTTTATCACTTACAAATTCCAACTTCTCCAACTTCCGTTTAATCTTTTCCTTCGTCATTTTACCTGCGCCATGTCGCGTATTATAGATATTGATGAGGATGCGGACAAAGTTTTTGTAGGCTTTTTTGTCCTTTGATACCAGAGACTTATTCTTATTCACAAATCGTTCGGAGATAAGAAAAGTACGCATGGTGCGTTCGTCGTATTCTTTATCCAACTCATAATAACACTTCAATAATAGTATGCGGCAGTTGATGTCGTAAGCGATATTTACTTTTTCTACTCGTATAAGATGCGAAAATGCTGCCTTAAAATCGTGCTGATAGAAAACAACTGCACCCATGTTGAAGTGATAAACACTGTCTGCATGTTGTTTTTCAAGAGTAGGACGATATTTTTCTATGGTTTCTTTTGCTTGCTCAAATTCGTTTAGGTGACAATACAATCCCACAATATTTTTGAGCTTCGCTACGGGCATAAAATTTCCTTCTATAAGAAGATTTTTACAGTCCATCGTTTGATACAAATCAAAGGCGTGTCGATAAAAGGTGGTATCACCTTCCCTGATTTTTGAACTACAAACATTTACAGCAACTTTGTAAAAATTATTTAAATCCTTCACGGGAATTACATCATTATATTCGTCCAATAATTTAAGAAACTGACGGTAAGTCTCCACGTCGTCGGTTTCTGATAAGTTAATAGCCATACGATGTAGCCGGATAAGCGGATGCGACTGATATTGCGGCAAATCCATCAAAGCCCGAACAGCTTCCATAGGCATGTAATCATATGTTTTAACGGTTCTAACTCGATTGAGCGCAAGGCAGGTCGTGTGCAGGTTGAGTTTGTTGAGTAAATAATAAATATCCAGATATTCAATCAATTTCGGTAGATTGTCCTCTTTCAAAATATGCCCTCTGCGATGCAAATAATTCAATTTCCCCAACTCCATTTTAAATTGCTGTGCATATTCATCTACTCCTTTTGCGGGCTGTGCTTCAAGCGTTTTTTGGTCTTTTTTCATCTCCCTGTTAAACAACCAAAATTGATTGCGTTCCAGCAACTTTTCATATAATAACTCTGTCCTGCAAGCCGCATTTTCTTTTAGAGCTTCGTGACACAAAAAATGTTTTGCCAACCGTATAAGCAGATTCATTTTTACCAAAATAAAGTTTTTTTGTGATACGGTCAATACTTTTCCCGGCTTAGGTTTTTTGGGAAATACAGAACGATAAACCATCGCTTGCATCTCCTTATCAAAGTCTTTTTTATGGATAACTTCTTCAATTAATACTGCCAATAAAGTAGTGACATATTGGTCTGTATTAAAGTATTTACAAGTGACAAATTCGGAAAAATCGGACAATTCCCGCTTTGAAAAAGTATTTAATAATTCTATAATCAGAAACGGACGTGATTTTTTGTTTTCGTTTTTCATTTTGTTATTATTTGATAATCAATACGTTATAAAAAATAACATAATAATAATTTCTTATTAAAGCCTAAATATAGTATCTGAATATATAAAAATAATCATATACTTTTGTATTAGTCAAACTTATTATCAATTGAATTGCCGATAGAAAAAATGATGAACGGTTATTTTCAACATTAAATCATTCATTATTAATAATCGTAAAACGAATAACGAGTTCGCGAATAACGACCCACAACATCAGGCACTTCAAGTCATTAAAAAACACAACTATGAGAAGTCTCACCAACTTTAAAAGATTCGCACCGATGCTTTTTTGCTTCATCAGTGTGTATTCCTACGGACAAACCGAAAGACCTCAATACGTACCCGGACAAGTACTCATAAAAATGAAAGCCAATAAAACAAGTACCGAAAAAAACATACTCAAAAACGAAATGCAAGCTACCGTCCAACGAACCCGTCCAAACAGCAATATAGAAGTCTGGCAGACGGATAAAATCAATATCGACCAACTCATCAGTCAATACCGCGACCACCCCGATATTGAGTTTATAGAGCCGAATTATTATTATTATCTGACCACAAAAAACTACACAAAAACTGATGGACAAGCAGCCACTACACCCGACGATGCCCTATTTCCCGATTTGTGGAATATGGACAATATCGGACAAAACGGTGGTACAACCGGTGCTGACATAAATGCCCAGGTAGGCTGGGACATTGCAACGGCTAGCCCTTCTGTAGTCGTTGGGCTGATTGATTCGGGCGTGGATTGGAAGCACCCCGACCTCGTCAATAATATCTGGCAAAACCTCGGCGAAGATGCCGACGGTGACGGGCGTGTGCTCGAATGGAACGGTACGACATGGATATTTGACCCTGACGATACCGACGGTATTGACGGCGATGGCAACGGTTATATTGATGACCTCATCGGATGGGATTTTATCAATGATGATAATGACCCCTTCGACCTTATCGGGCATGGTACGCATGTAGCAGGTACGCTTGGTGCAGAGGGCAATAATGGTATAGGTGTGGCAGGTGTCACTTGGGACGTACAGATAGCCGCTTTACGGGTATTTGCACAACAAAATACCTCCGTGGATATTATAGCGGAAGCCTTAGATTATGCTGTAATGATGAATATGCCGATTAGTAATAACAGCTACGCAGAAGGGCATTATGCCCAGACAATGATAACCTCTCTACAAGCAGCAGAAGCGAATGGACACCTCTTCGTAGCCGCCGCCGGAAATTTTGCGAATGATAATGATGCTAATCCCCATTATCCGTCCTCCTACGATTTTGATAATATCATCAGCGTAGCCGCTACTGACCACAATGATTTACTCTGGGCACAATCTCCCAACACAGGCGCAAGTTACGGACTAACAAATGTGGACATAGCTGCCCCCGGTGCTATCATAAAAAAGGGTTTTCTCATAAAAATGTTTGAAACAAAAAAAAGCAAGTAAAAACTCGTAAATTAGAGTATTGAACAAACAAACGAGTAATACTTGCTTTATGAAGACTAAAACTAAAACATTTTTTGAAGAACTGCAATCAAATA
>CALHBW010000014.1 GCA_937930625.1 uncultured Saprospiraceae bacterium
AAATTCGCCCTGACCTTCTTTGTCTTGTATCAGAAAATCCAGATTTTCTATGATGACGACCTTGCCGTCATCGTAACTTTGTTTGATGCCGCGCAGTTCGATGATGTTGCGAAAGCCTTCTTTTTGTTTGAAATCGAGCATGTGTTTTAGTCTTCTTTGAAATAATCCTCAAATATATCATTAAGGAAAAATAAGTGCATTTCTGCGATAGCTTTGTAGGGTGTTTCGGGGGAAAATTCGCCAAGTTTTTCGCCATTTTTAATGGCATTTTGGAGTTGTGGTTTCAATTTTAGGTAAATATCTTGGTCTTGCTTGGTGTAAAATCGTTCGGTTTTTTTGTAGTCGGGTAGGTGTTTTTTGACTTGTTTTATGGCTTTTCCACATTCATCAAAATACCTTGTTGTATATTCAAAATGCAATAATAACCAAAACTCAAGGCATGGATTATTGACGATAATGACTACATTTTTGTAGTCCTTTTCTATTTTTTGGCGGTAATTATTAAATTTTTCGAGTGGGGTAGATGTACCTTTTTTCGCTGTTTTCGTTTCTGCTAAAATAGTATCGAAATCCACGACCCAAAATACTTTTGTGTAGTCTTCTGCCGCATTGATTACGTATTTGTATTGTTTTTCAAGTGTTGTTTTGACATTCAACTCGGGTTTGATGCTAATAGGAAGACGACGCTCATTTCTTTTGAGCATACTGATGTACCACTTTTCCGTTTCGCCTTCTACGATGACGGCTGCTGATTTTCGTCTTGGTGGTGCTTTCTTTTTGCGTCCCATTGCTTGAGTAATTAATATCTAACAATCAGTATTATTTATACCTGTATTTAGCTGACTTTAAATTGCTAAACTTGAACTTAGACTTAAACTTAAACTTATTTAGGTATTAATATAAATGTCACCTAAATTTGGAACACCGCCTAATTTGCCGCTTTTATAGGCATTGAGTCTATTCGTCGTATCTCGGATGACGGAGGTATCAAAATCAGCAAATGAGTATAATTGGGTCGCACAATCCTCACCGGATTTATCTGTTATCCATATCGCATCGTCTCTGAATATGTCTTTGTCGTTCAGTATTTCGCGGTTGTGGGTGGTGGCGATGAGTTGAGATTTTTTGCTGTTTTGTAGGTGTAATAATATGAAATGCTTGTATAAATCGGGGTGTAATGAAGTTTCTAATTCATCTATTGAAAGTACATTTGAACGATGAATAAGTAAACTCAATAAACCCGCAAAACCATAATATCGCCTTGTACCTTGTGATTCCAATTCAAAAGGTAGATTATAGGATACACCACCTACTGTATGTTCAAATTGCAACTCAGCACCCGTAAATTTACTCGCTGCTACTACTTTATTTAGCCGATAATATGGAACTTGCGCTTCTTGTAAAACATTTATCAATGCCTCAGAGACATCTTTTTCATTTTCAATGATTATATCTGTAATATTAAAATCCGCACGATTCAAAATACTGATAACCTCTTTTTTAGAAATTTTTGAATCATTCAACTGTGAGGTAATCATATCCTTTAGATCAGCATCAGAAAAAATTATCGAACTCAAATAACCCACAAACCAATCTGTAACATTTTTTAACTCATGAATATCAATATTCGTTTTACTAAAACCACCTAATACTGTATTATTCCATAAAGTGTTGGATTCCAAGGTTTTCTCAAAAGTTTTATCTACTGCTATCTTTCCACCAAATTTAATCTTTGTAAATTGGCTTTCAAGATTTGTTTCACGTTTGAATACATTAGACTTGCGTGGGTTATATATATCTAATTTTTCTCTTATAACTGCCTTTTTATTAAATTCAACTTCATAATAATATTTAATATTTTTGTAAAAAAACTCTATGGACATGAACGAGTTTTCAGTTGGTGTTTTGGCATCAAATAAAAATGGCTCAAAGTCAAATTCAGCATTTTTATAATTTTTTGGTTTTAAGGTTAATGCTCTCAAAAATTCCAGAGCCTTCAGTATGGTCGTCTTCCCCGAAGCATTTGCCCCATAAATCAGCGCGACTTTTAGTAAACGAAGTCCACTTTCCTCAATGACATAATAATCTTCAAGGTGGGTACTCCTGTCTGCTTCAAAGGATAAGGTTTGTTTGTCCTTAATCGGTCCGAAATTACTGACGCTAAAGTTGATTATCATTTTTACTTCATTTTTGTAAGTGATTTACAAATTTACGGTAAAAAAATCTATTTTGAAAATTTTTTTACCATTTTTTGCAATTCGTTTACAAAAATTGCAGTATAATGCCTTCGGCTTGCGCCGCATTAGTTTTACCAAGTAGTCCACGGTCGCAAGCCGGAGGCATTACGCTACAGTGGGTATTAGCGTTTTATTTTGTCGTGATTTATACCACATCCACCCTTCAATCGCCAAATAAATAATTGCTAACAACATCAACACATAAAAGCCATCGCCAATATATTCCATCAAAGTATCTTTTATTAGAAAAGAAAGCAGAAACAAACCCGAAAGTATGGTCATGACAAACCGAATCAGGTTGCTGAAAAGCGTTTCTTTTGGTGTGACATCGGCATTATATTTATATGGAAATAATTTTTTATCCAAATAAACAAAATATCTATCTTGCAATAAACCAATGAGAATGATAACTAAAAGAATGGCAAATACCTTTTCCATTTGAGAGAAACGCGACTTAATAAATATCATTGCACCTACACCGCCTTCGGAGCTATTCACCAATTCTGCTACAATAATATAAGTCCACGAAATAGCGGTCAATACGCGAATATCATCCCACACCCGCGACATCACCGAAGGAATATAAACGGTACGAATCGTCTGCCAGGGAGTCGCGCCAATGGTGAAAACGGTTTTGAGATAAACATCTTTGACTTCATTGATACGCTGCACAATGACAGGCAGCAAATAGACCAAAATACCAAAGGCAAGAAAAGCCACTTTCATCCTATCGCTCGTTCCAAACCACGCCATAAATACGCCTGTTAGTGCAGTCAAAGGCAGGTAGCGCAATGCCTCCACAGGTCGGTTGAACATTCCCCGAAACATCGGCAGCAAGCCTATCAGAAAACCAATAGGCAAGGCAAGAAGCAATGCCCAAATGTAACCCTTGATATTGAGCCACAAGGACTTAAAGGTGTTTCTAATTAAATTATCATTTTTAACGAGGTCGGGATAGGAGAAAAACACCTCTTGCGGCGGCGGCAGTATCGGATAAACCCATTCAAATTCGGTGGCATTTGCCATAGCGATAGAGTCGGCGCGTTCTTGTGCGTCAATGATGGAATCGCGCTGCTGTGCAGGCATATCCATCGGCGGTAAGACGCTGTTGCTACGCTCAAAAACGGGTTGCTTGGTA
>CALHBW010000015.1 GCA_937930625.1 uncultured Saprospiraceae bacterium
GCGTGACATTCCGGCAGCACATTTCTTCCATCAATCATTGACAAACCAATTTAGATTGTAAAAAATATTTACACCGTAATCCAATAACTCGGAAATTTCATCGCCCGTCATTTTCTTGACTTTGGATTCATAATTCTCATAAGTTACGATAAAAACAGATATGTCTTTCGTTTTTTCAACTAATTTGTTAAAAATAAACGGACTGTGTGTTGCGATAAAATACTGATTGTTGTTTTCATCGTCTATTATAGTTTCTGCTAATGTGCTGATATACGGCGGATAAGCATGGCTTTCAGGTTCTTCAAAAAGGATAACTGAATTTTCATTTGAGTAAATTGCAGCGTAATGAAATATCATACGTTGGAGCGTATCGGCTGCCAATTCAAATGGAATAAAATAGGATAAACCATTAATTTCTCTTTGAATGAGTAGTTTGTTTCGCTCTGTATCCATAGCAAACCTCAATTCGTAAGCACTAAACATGTTCGACACTTTCTCTCTCAATTCACTGCTTGTTTCTAGTATCGTAAATAAATTATTTCCATGTGGCGGAACAAGGTGGAGTTCATTTGAATTATTTTTTTCATTATAAGGTTTGAATGAATATTTTTTGACTTTTTTTAATAATTTTTTTCCATCCGAAGCAGATATTTCACCATTATTTCTCCAACTAAAACTTTCTCCTAAACGTCCATTTACAGGTTGATTCGATACAAATTTATATTCATACAGGCTGTTTTCTCTATCAAAATTAATTTTTATATCACCCAAGTTAGAATTAATTTTTACCTCTAATTTATTATCATTAAATGGGAAAAAGTTTTTAATCTGTTCAAAACGAATGAATTTATCGGGATGATTCCCATCTATCCCATACAAGCCCAAAGCCTCCAAAATATTCGATTTCCCCACATTCGGCTTGCCTACAAATACATTGATACGACTACACTCTAATTCCATTTCCTTGATGGATTTGAAATTTTCGATTCGCAATGTTTTGATATGATTTTCGTTCATAAAAAATGAGTAGATGAATAAATGAGTAGATGCGTAAATGAAATAAAATAACACCAATTCATCATCTAAAATTCATTCATTCAAGATTAATTCTGCTACAATGTAAAAAATATTGTATTATTCGGCAAATTTACATGTAAATGAATAAAAAACAAGCAGCTTTTCGACCTACCTTATTACTACTTGGATTTTTGGGAATGATAGGAGTGTATCTGTATTTCTTTACGGAAGCGGATGTGTTTTGGGGTGGTTTTGTGGCGATGATGGTTTTTTACGGACTCATTTTTTACTTTGGTAATTATGCTGCCAATCTGCGAAAAAATGAAAATGCTACTGACGTGATACTTGCAGGGCGTGGGATTCCGCTTTGGATAGCGATATTTACGATGAGTGCGACTTGGGTAGGTGGTGGCTATATCAATGGTACGGCAGAATTTACAGCAACAGAAGGGTATGGATTGATGTGGGTGCAAGCGCCGTGGGGCTATGCGATGAGTTTGATTATCGGCGGTTTGTTTTTTGCGCGGACGATGCGGCGGTATGAGTTCAAAACGATGCTTGACCCACTTGCTCAACGCTATGGCAAACGCATGGCTGCCGTCTTGTTTTTGCCTGCCCTTTCGGGGGAAATTTTCTGGACTTCGGCGATACTTACGGCACTTGGTACTACCTTCGGTACGGTGCTGGGACTGGATTTTGAAACGTCGATTGTACTGTCGGCAGTGATTGCGATTGCTTATACGGCACTTGGTGGTTTGTGGGCGGTGGCTTTGACGGATATTGTGCAAATGATTCTGCTTTTTGTGGGCTTGATTTTGGTGATTCCATACGCGCTCGAAGCAACGGGCGGTTGGGACGTAACATGGGCAGCGTATGTAGAGAAAAAAGGTGCTTTAGCGAGTTTTCTGCCTTCGCGTGAGGCTTTGGGAAGCTATTATTGGAATTGGTGGGATTTTGCTTTGTTGTTGATGTTTGGTGGGATTCCGTGGCAGGTGTATTTTCAGCGGGTGTTGAGTTCTAAAAATGAAAAAACGGCGGTGCGCCTATCTATTTTTGCGGGTTTTGTGTGTTTGTTGGCAGCGATTCCGGCGGTGATGATTGGGATTATTGGTGATGTTGCCCCGTGGAATGAGGCGCAGCAAACGGCACTCAGCGAAAATCCTGCGCTCACGCTGCCGTATGTGATGCGCTACCTGACACCGGGGGTAGTGGCGACGATTGGCTTGGGGGCAATAGCGGCGGCGGTGATGTCGTCGGTAGATTCGTCGATTTTGTCGGCAAGTTCGATGGCGAGTTGGAATGTGTATCGTCCGTTGGTGAAGCCGGATATTAGCCCGGAAAATTTGTCGAAAGTCATCAAACGTTGTATTTGGATAATTGGTATAGCTGCTACTTTGTTGGCACTTCAAGTCAAAAGTGTGTATGCACTGTGGTTTTTGTGTAGCGATTTTGTGTATTGTTTGCTTTTTCCGCAATTGGTTACGGCATTATTTGATAAGAAAGCAAATATGTATGGCTCGTTGGCGGGTTTTATTGTGGCATTTATTTTGCGATTCGGTGGGGGAGATGCGACGCTGGGGATTCCGGTTTTGTTGCCGTATCCGATGATTGAAGATGGGGTGGTGTTGTTTCCGTTCCGTACTTTGGCGATGGTGAGTGGTTTGGTGACGATAATTGTGGTGTCGAGATTGACGCAGCGAGCGTGTCCGCCGAATGTGTTGAGCAAAAGTAGCGAGTGATGAGTAGCGAGTAGCGAGTCGGTTGAAGGGGTGAGCAACATTCGATATTGAGTTTTAATTAGCAAGAGAGTAGTGTGATAAGTGAAGTAAATGTAGGGAAGATGCTCATGTTGAATGATGCCTTTGAATGGTGGAATGAAAGGGTACTGCCTGAATGTGGTTTTAGTGATATTTGGGGGTGTTTTTGGCAGAGCGTTTGACGCAACCGTTTTTTCCACAAAAAAAATAAAAAATTGTATTGTCGTTGTCTATAATTTGGGAGTGTGCAGGATAGTCGGCAGACGAAGGTTTTCAATTAAAATTGTTGTTCTGACGGTTCAAATTATGGCTTGTTTATAACTGTATTCGTCTGACGACATCGGGATTTCCAATAAACGAGTAAACGAATCAACGATTTCCGCGTTACTATACGTACATGAAACAGAGATTAAAATTAGGCAAGATTAGCGGGATACCTTTGTATGTGCATTGGACTTTTCCTTTGTTGATTTTGTATTTTGTATATGACGGGCTGAATCGTGGAATGGATGCGGTGGGGCTGTTGTGGTTGGTGGGTTTTATACTGACGATATTTTTTTGTGTGGTGTTGCATGAGTTGGGACATTCGCTGTCGGCGCGTTGGTATGGGATTGATACTGAGGATATTACCTTGTTGCCGATAGGTGGCGTGGCGCGACTCAAATCTATGCCGCGACAACCCTGGCGAGAGATAGTGGTGGCAGTCATGGGACCGATGGTGAATGTGGCTATCGCGGCAGGATTGTTTGTTTATTTTTGGTTGAGTTCGCGAAGCGTATTTCACGGCATACCCGAAGCGGCAGAGGAGTTGGTGATTAATGGCTCTAATTTCTTGTCGTGGCTTTTTATCACTAATGTAGGCTTGGTGATTTTTAATTGTATTCCGGCATTTCCGATGGATGGCGGACGGGTGTTGCGGGGCTTGTTGGGACTGCGATTTAAGCGGGTGACAGCTACGAAAGTTGCCTCTATACTGGGGCGAATCTGTGCGATAGGTTTTGCCGTATTGAGCTTTTTGCCGGGACAAAGTCCATTTTTATTGTTGATTGCAATTTTTATTTATTTTACGGCTTCGCAAGAATATCAGAGTGTACGAACGGAAGAGGCACTTAGAGAAAAAACGGTCAGAGATGCGATGCGAACGCAATTTACAATGATACCTATTGAGACGAATTTGGATAATGTTGTACCCTATGTTACTACGACTGCCGAGCAAGGTTTTCTGGTGGTAGAATCGACGGAATATGGCACAGATTTGAAGGGCGGTATCACCCGACCAAGAATAGTCAAAGCCATCAAACGACATAAAGGACAGGAGAATTTTTTTGAAAAATACCTGTCACGACGCTCAAAAGTAAAGGGCTTTTTCATGCACGAATTGATGAATGATAAAGTCCGTTATTTGACGCCCGATATGCCGCTTCCAATGGTGTATCAGGAGATGATGCAGTTGGGTATTCCTGTGATGCCTGTACGTGAAAATAATGAACTGGTCGGGGTCTTGGACTATTATCAGGTGCGGGAGTTTGTGAAGTTGAATTCTTAGTTAGTTCATAGTTCATAGTTGATAGTTGATAGTTGATAGTTGATAGTTCATAGTTCATAGTTTTTTTTCGCTAATCAAATTGAAAACCCATCTTCTGCAAAATCGCCTGAATCAATTCTTGTATTTCCTTTCTCTTTTCAAGGGGGAGTTCGCTATTAGATTGAGCGATGAATCTTTGTACAATACTTTCCTGAACGGCTTTACGTTTGAGTGCTGCATCTTCGGTACTCAAGGAGATTTTTCGAGCTTCACAGAATAGCCATAATTCGAGTGCATGCACTGTTACGTGTTGTTCGCTTTCCAAAAGTAAGTGGAGGATATGCAATACAGTGTCAGCAGAATGTTGCTCCAGATGGCGCAATTTACTTAGGGTGAAAGTATATACCTGCGTGAAATTATCAGTCATCTTGCGAGCTGCGGTTACGGTGTTAGTCATTTTCTTGCCTTTTATTAGTGTTAATTTAAATTCCAAAAAACAAATCCCAAATTTCAACAAAATATGGTTTAATTTTGTGTTGGGTTGGAATTTGGTGCTTGTTTTTTGGAATTTTCTCAAGTGTTAAATGATACTGCAATATTAAGAAGATTTGAGGGGTATTAAAAATACATTTATCATCATTTTCCACTTAAATTATATGTTGAAATTAATTAATTAAAATTGTTTTTGTTGGGTAATGTTTTGATAAATAATTGGTTAGGTCGTTATTAACACATTTAGTGATTTATTATTTTTCGTTATTTTTGAGGAATTACATCATAAAAAAAAACGCCCTTACCAATGGCAAGGACGTTCTCTGACTTTCACTTAGTAACGATAAGATAATAAATTCACGATTTCGACGAGGTTATTTTGCACTTAATTTTCTTCTTGGAAATAGGAGTTATGTGGATATAATGACTGTTTTCAAGAAGGAAAGTAAGTGCAAAAGAAGCCGTCCAAATCGGGGAGTTATTATTTTATCGTTACTTACTTCAAAAATATTGGCATGTTTAGATTTGTCGTAAGAGTAGTTGACACTTTTTCACGCAGAGAGCGCAGAGGGTTAATTATCAAATCTCTGCGACCTCTGCGTTCTCTGCGTGATTTACTCAATTTGGAGCGTTTGCCACATTGTAAAAAAGTGTCAACTGCAAATCTAAACATGTCAAAATATTACTCAATTATCATTGCACACTTCAATCTCTGCCGAAAAATCAGCTTGTGCTTGTACGCTAAATCCACCATCCAGCAAAATGGCTTCTCCTGCTTTAAATCCAACATTGCTTCCGGCGGTTACCTCGCCTGTTGAGTTTATGGTTTGTCCGGCATAGTAAATCCCGTCGGCTATCGGTATATCAGGAATGGAAAGATTAGATACAGGATTGAAAACATAAAATAGATTGGGTTCTGCTACTATATATAATGTACCGTTATTGTCCATCGTGACGCCTTCCGGTTGGTTGATGTAAGGAAAGGAAAGTCGGCTGATTTCATTACAGTTGGCATCCACTTCTACCAAAGCTCTGCTCTCCTGACTTAACAGTAAGGTATGTGTGCCTGTGGTTGGGTCGGTTGCACCTGACAGTCCCAAGTGATGTAAGCCTGCTACATCTGTAAAATTGAAGGGATTCTGTGTCAAATCACATACAATATCGGTGTTGGAAGCAGAAAGTGTTGTAGGGAATGACGCAGGCATATCAAAGGAATAATAGCCTTTGGGCGTTTTTTCTTTTACGGTAAATATTTTATTTGTCAGTGGGTAATACGTAATGCCCTCTAGTCCGTTATTTCCACCCCAGGGTCCAAGTGCAGTGGGCATTTCTACATCATCGGCATTACTATACTTTACCTTGTTGGTGTTTGATAAAATATCAAAAAACGTAACTTTTCCTCTTCGTTCTTCTGCTACCGCATAGCGTGTCCCCGAAATATGGACGATGCCCTCCGTATCCTC
>CALHBW010000016.1 GCA_937930625.1 uncultured Saprospiraceae bacterium
TTAATGGTTAATTTTTAACGATTAATTTTCGCGTAGCGAAAACGTATTTATTAACCATTGACCGTTTACCATTAACCATTAAAATATTATGAAAAAGTTACTATGTTTGTGTTTTGCTTTCTCGTTAATTCAAGCCCAAGCGCAGGAAATACCCAAGAAGATTTTGTTTGTCGGGAATAGCTACACCTATTTTTGGAACTTGCCGCAAACGGTAGATTTGATGATGGAGTCGGACAGCGTGACGGTAATAGATACCGACCATTCGACAGCAGGTGGTGCGAATTGGGCGCAACATTGGCGCGGCGAAAAAGGACTGCAAACACAAGAACGCATCCGCAAAGGCGATTATGATGCGGTGATTTTGCAGAATCACAGTATGTCCACGATTCAACGGGCGGATAGCTTTCAAATTTTTGGTGAAAAATTATACGACTTAGCGGAATCCACAGGCGCAGAGGTGTACCTGTACATGACGTGGGCGAGAGCGTGGAATCCGTACATGCAAGAGCAGATTACGGCTGGCTACAAAAAGTTTGCGGAAAGCACGGGCGCGCACATCGTACCCGTAGGACCGGCTTGGCAACGCAGCAGCGAACTACGCCCCGACCTCGCTCTGCACGACCCCGATGGCAGTCATCCCAATTCAATGGGAACTTACCTGACAGCTTGTGTTTTTTATACTGTTTTGACAGGAAAATCACCGGTAGGTTTATCACATCGACTGATTATGAAAGATGAGGAGGGCGAGACATTATATCTGACAATTCAAAGTCCGAATGATGCTTTATTTTGTCAGAAAGTAGCGGAGGAAGTGGTAAGAGAAATGAGTAAATGAATAGATGATAAAATGAGTAAATGGGTTGATAGTCATGCGATTATCAACCCATTTCTAATTTATCCTTCTTCGTTTTCTTTTCTCAATTTATCCAATTTTTTGGCTTCTTTAGCTTTTTTCTTTTCTGCCTTTTCCGCTTTCTTTGCGGCTTTAGCGGCTTTCTTTTCCGCTTTGAGTCGTTTTTTCTCAGCCTTTGCTGCTGCTTTTTCAGCTTTCATCGCTTTTTTAGCAGCTTTCAAATCGGCTTTTTGGTCTTTCATTTGGGCTTTTTCGGTTTTGAGAACTTCTTCCGTGCTTTGAGCAACGGCGGTTTGTGCAAATAGGAACATGGCAAAAAATGCCAGGACTAAAAATTTAATACGTAATTTCATGTTTTTATTTTTATAAAAAAAATGTCGGGTGCGTATTGATTATTGATTAATGTTGAATTTTGAATCGTACAAAATTCCCTCATATTTTATACGTGTAAATTCGTATTGGTAACGTAGCACAGGCTTCCAGCCTGCACGTATTTTAGCGCGTTCTATGTGTATGCAGGCTGGAAGCCTGTGTTACTTTATTACTTTCAAACTCAAATCTTTGCTGTGATACGAATGTGTCAATGCGCCTACCGAAATGTAATCCACACCTGTTTCGGCAATTGGTCGTACTGTATCTAAATTGACACCGCCGGAGGCTTCCGTGTTGAAGGTTTCGCCAATCAATTCTACTGCCGCTCGTGTGGTTTTTAAATCAAAATTATCCAACATAATCTGCGTGACAATTCCCTCTCCAACTTGCATCACTTCACGTACTTCATCCAGATTACGGGTTTCGATAGTGAAGCCGAGTTTTAAGCCATTTTTTGCCTGATAAGTTGCCACACTTTGAATGGCTTGCGTGATACCACCACAGGCATCAACGTGGTTATCTTTGACCATAATCCAATCGTATAATCCGAAACGGTAATTGGTCGCACCACCGATGCGTACTGCCCATTTTTCGAGAAAGCGGAGTAGGGGAGTGGTCTTGCGGGTATCGAGCAACTTGGCGGATGTACCTTCGATTTTGTCCACAAATTCGCGGCTGAGGGTAGCGATGCCACTCATGCGCTGCATAGCATTGAGTGAAAGTCGCTCGGCTTGGAGCAAGGCGCGGGAGTTGCACTCGACTGTAAAGGCTACATCGCCGTATTTGGCGGCTGTACCATCGGGCATCATTAAGTTAAATTCGACAGTATCATCCACGCTTTTAAAAATGCGTTGGGCAAGCGCAACACCCGCCAACACACAGTTAGATTTGACCAGCAAACGCGCTTTTGTACGGGCATCCGCAGGGATACAGGCAAGCGAAGTGTGGTCGCCTTCGCCTACGTCTTCACGGAAAGCGCGAGTAATAAAATCATTGATTTGGAGGTCGGTAGGTTCTTGTATTAAGTGTTGCATGTGTAGTTGATAGTCATCAGTTGATAGTCCATAGTCGATAGTCGATAGATAGGACGCGAGACTGTTTTATTTCCTATATTTTTGGCAAAAATACGGAAAAAACCTCAACTTCAACTTCAACCGCAACCTCAAATTTGATAAGAAGAAGGGTTTGCCTTTTGCATATTAAATTTGCGGTTAAATTTGCGGTTGAGGTTGAAGTTGAGGTTGAAGTTGAATAAAAAAAGACATCTCTTGCGAGATGCCTTCGTTCATTATTTTTTCACTAATTCTTATTGGAATTTGAAATTTGGTACTTGGGACGCTTTATTCTTCTTCGATGCTGAGTTCCTGAATAAGCAGGCTCTTTTCATCGGTTTGTTTCATGTAAAAACTGACGCGATACATGGTATCGCCGATTCGCATATTGCCAATGCAATAGTGCAATTTGTCATTATTTGTGCCTCTGTGAACAAGTTTGAATGATTTAGGCGGATAATCCACAAAAAAATTCTTGACAACTTGCTCGGCTTGCGATTTGCTGTAAATGCCTTCCTCATCGAGTACGATAAGTTCGATATTTTCATCAAAATGTTCTGCAAGTGTGGCAGCATCTCCTGCACTCAATGCCTTCGCAATCACCGTAAAGTCCGGTGTGGTTTGCGTAATAGGTGCGAGCATCAGGATAAACAAAATTGTTTTCATTCTTTAATTTAAATTTTGAATGGGTGATAAAATATGTTTTGGTGTTTCACTCATTCATTATAATGTTGAATGGAATAATGTTGAATTTTGAATGACACAAAGAATACGTCAACTAATTTTCTATAAAATCAAAACATACATTTACTCTGTCATCAACACATATATGCTCTAAATTGCTAATTCTATGCCAATTTTGGGAGGGTTACGAGTTGCGAGTTGCGAGTTGCGAGTTTTTTTTGTGTTATAGTGTTTTTTTTTGGTAAATTTAAAAACTTGATTATTAAGTAATTGAAATAGATTTTAATGAAAACACAATTAAATAACTCGCAACCCGTAACTCGCAACTCGCAACCCGCATCACTCTAATTTCTCTATCCACTGTGAATGTAAAAAGGGATGATTGGTGACTCGCGAAAGGTCGGTGTCGGGCATTACAATGGGCTGTGCAGGGTGTACTCCCATGAATTTGACATTAAAATCTGCGACCACCTGTGGAGTAGTTATACCTTTTTTGAGGGCTTCTTTTTTGAGGGCTTGGGCAACAGGCGGGATGAGGTCGGGGTAATAAATGAGGTTGTTATATTGTTTGGGAGAAAGCATTTTATTGACAGGAACAGGATATTTATTACCGTCATTATCTTTTATAAAAAAATCAATATCGGCTTCTTTGAGCATAATTTTCATGCGCCATGCGAAGCGTTGTCCTTCACCTGTCCAATCTACATGACCGGGATATAGCAAATGGCGAAAAGGAAAAAGTAAATGAAAAACTAAATAAACTATAATAAAACGATGAATGATAGACGATGAACGATGAACAGAGGTTTCGATAGGTGGTGTATCGTGGACTTTGGGCTGCTTGCCGAACCAACGTGCAGGTGTATTGGGTTCAAGGAAAAGAACGACAGTAGAGAGAAGTAGGAGTGGGAAAATACCGATTTCGCCGATATTCCAAAACAACCAAAAATTTAGAAAATTGAAACCAATAAGCATCACGATGCCAAGTATTCGGGTGCGTTTCCACCAAAGCAAAAAACCAACTGAAATATCGACAATCAATCCGCCATAACTAAAAAAAGCAGCAAGGGCAGTATTACGCAAAAATTCTAAACCTGAAATATCTGCTTTTGCATGGAGGATATAATCCATTGGTTGAAAGTGAATTAGCCAATACGGATTAAGTTTATTGATACCCGCAACAAAAAACATGATAACGATTTGTGCTTTTAAGATGAATAGTTGCCAATTGGGTATATAGCTTATTGATTTTTTTTTACTATTTTTGTTAGATATTCTCCTCCAGGCTACTCCCCATGCATCTCCTCTAACGAATAGTAATAGGATAGAAAAGAGCGTGATTAAGTAATAGTGATTATTGAAAAAACCTTTATCTATTAACCACAAGTATGTGAAACTCATCAGGAACAAGCCAACTGCATAACGATATAAAAAGCCTATTGCAATCATTGCCGACGCTGCCAGCATGACCCACATCAATACGTTCATGGCAAGAGGCGGAAGAGGAGTAACGAATTGGAAAAAATGATACGGAAAATGAATAATAGGACGTGTGATATGATGCTCCACGAAATCGGTAGCGATAAAATGGGCAGTTTGAATAAACATCACACACCCAAATAGGATGCGAAACAATCCCAATGAAGAAGGATGTACAGGCTTGGAAAGATAAGCCGTGAAATTATATGAAAAATGACCTATATTAGACGTACCCAAATTTGATGTTTTATGAGCCAAGATACAACTTTAATGAGAATCTCAAAATACCAACAAAAACTTGTATGTGTAACAAATTGCACAAACTATCTCACGCAGAGAACATGGAAGTACACAGAGTTGTTGATTATCAGCCCTCTGCGTACTCTGCGCCCTCTGCGTGAAAATCATTTATTGTGTAATTGGTTATACACACCAAAAACTTCACTACTATGCCTGATATTTTTTATGAATTGAGCCGAGCGCGCAAGCAGGAACGAATCGACGCATTGATAATTAAAATAACTATCATATTATTTGCATTGATTCAGATTCCTATATTTTTTTCCTTGGTAGTTGGCGAAAAGCCAAATATTTATTTTGCGTTGGCAATTGAACTTGTCGCTATCGTTGGCGCAATACTGGTTTATTTCAAAAAAACATCCATAGCTATCTTCATGGCAACATCATTTTTATATTTGATTTTTGCTGTAGTTCCTCATGTATTTGATAGTTATCACATTACTATACCTGTGATTATAGCTACGTTTATTTTTAATACTTATGTTTTTGAAGAGAAAAGATTTCAGTGTGCCAACATCACTGCACTCATAATTACTCTAGTTTCGTATTACATTGCATTATACGCTGCCTATGATATATTTTTTGAGTTTATTGTGGACTCTTCTATCGGTATAATTAGTTTCATTTTACTTTATTTGGTTATCAGATATTTTAAAACGGATGTCGAAAATTACGAACAAAAACTCCAAGAAGTGAATAGCTTTTTAAGACAAATTACAGATTTGAACCCCCATTTTATATATGCCAAAGATGTTGACAATAAATTTATTTTTATCAATAAAACAATGGCAAACTTTCTCGGACATACGCCTCGTGAAATAATAGGGCAAAATGTCGATAAATTTTATGAAAGCAGCGAGACAATAGAAAGGGTAGTAGATATTGATTTAGCACAAAACAAGAGAAATCACTTCTTGGTTAAGGCAATGAGTGTAAATAATGAAACAACTTACCATGAACTCATACAAATGCCCATGCTTTGCGAAAATAATCAAAACAGAGGCACACTTGGAGTATCTATAAATATAACCACCAGAAAAAAAGCAGAAACCGCCCTTCAGGAAAGCGAAAAGCGTTACAAACAATTATATGAAAATCATCAGATGGGAATTGTCTCTGCCAAGGAGGGAAAATTTAGCATGGTCAACGACACATTTTGTGCAATGACAGGTTATACAAGAGCAGAGATTATAGGGAAAAATATTGAGGACGTTATGCACCCGGATGATTATAAAGCAACCTTGCCAAAAACGGCACAAGTGGATAGAGGGGAAATCAAAGGAGCAACTTTTGAACATCGCTTTATTCGAAAAGATGGCACCATCGGGCATGCTTTAGTGTATCACCGTCTGCTTATTGTTGAGGGAAAACCCACTGAATCTACGGCAACACTTACCGATATATCTCAACTCAAAACTATCGAACAAGCACTGCGCGAAAGTGAGAATCGTTATCGCCAACTCTACGAAAACCATCAGATGGGTATAGTTACAACATTGAAGGGTGTATTTACGACCGTTAATGATACATTCTGCAAAATGACAGGATATGACAGAAACGAAATTGTTGGAAAATACATAAATGAAATTATGCACCCCGAAGACTACGCTAACCAAGCAGAAGAAGGTAGAAAAGTAGATAGTCGCATTATTCCCGGATTGACCACCGAACACCGTTTTATCCGAAAAGATAAATCTATCGGACATGCAATCGTACATATTCAACTGCTGCAAGAAGGAAAACGTCCTGTAGAGGCAATCGCTACATTGACGGATATTTCTCAATTAAAAACGACCGAGCAGGCACTCCGAAAAAGCGAAACTATTTATCGCAAACTTATTGAAAATGCTTTTGATGGTATCGAAATATATGAATCTACACCTCCCCAAAAAGAAGGAGGCGAGTGGCATCATAAATTGTTGGTGAGAAATGACAGAATATATGAGATGTTGGGAAAAACAAAAAAAGATATAAAACAATCATCCTTTTTAAATCAGGATATTCTTGCAATGAGCCCTGATTTTCAAACTAATGGAAGAAAATCAGAAGAATATATATGGGAAGTGCGAGATGAATTGCAGAAAAACGGAGTTGTTAATTTTGAATGGCAATACGGCAACGAAGAACAAGTTCTGAATACCGAAATGACCATTATTAAATTTTATATAGAAGGTAAAAAGTATATAACAAATATTTGCAAAGACATTACAGAAAGGAAAAAAGCCGAGATTGCCCTTCAGGAAAGCGAATCTATGTACAGATATTTATTTGAAAATGCTTTCGACGGTATTGAGGTATATACTTACGAAGATGAAAACCAAAAACAAGGCTTTGTTTCTCGAAATCAAAAGTTTAGAGAGCTAATAGGTAGAAATGATAACGAATTATACCCTTTAGAAAATGGACTCAGACTTATGGACATCAGCTCTAAAGTCCAAGCCAATGGAATAACTTCAGACAAGCACCGTAAAAATATTAAGGTAGAATTGGCTAAAAACAAAAAAGCAATGTTCGAATGGCGATTCATGCATAAAGACGGACATATCGTGGATACCTTAGCGAGTTTACACAGATTTAAACTGAATAAACAAGTAATGCTCGTCAGCATTTATAAAGATATTACAGAGCGGAAAAAAGCTGAAATCGCTATGCGCGAAAGCGAAACCCGTTATCGTTATTTATTTGATAATGCTTTTGACGGAATAGAGTTTTATGAATATACGCCCTTTGAGAGCAAAAAAGGAAAATTAATTGCACGAAATAAAAAATTTCGAGAATTGCTCGGTAGAACCGACCAAGAACTTAATGTTGGAGAAATACCAACCCTTGAGCTTAGTCCCGAATTGCAACCAAATGGAATGACCTCAGGTAAATACTTTGAATATATCCAATCAGAATTCAATAAAAACCGAGAAGTTCACTATGAATGGCGTTTTAATCACAAAAAAGGATTTCCGGTAGATGTTGACGTCTCTATACATGAATATAGAGGAGCTGATGATATAGCAGTACTTATGGGGATTTTCAAAGATGTTACAGAGAAGAAGAAAGCTGAAATCGCGCTCTCTGAAAGTGAAGCCCTTTATCGAAACTTATTTGAAAATGCTTTTGATGGTATTGAGATATACGAATACGCCAACGAAGAAGGCGCAACAGCCAGATTGGTTGCCCGCAATGACAGGTTCCGAGAACTATTAGGTAAAACAGATAAAGAAATAGATGAGGTCAAAGCACCTTCCATACTTCAATCAAGCCCCAAAAACCAACCCAATGGACAACTTTCATCAGAATATTTCAAAGAAAGACAACAAGAGTTTAATAAAAGTAGAATTGCTGCTTTTGAATGGCGGTTTACTCACAAAAAAGGGCATTTTGTTGATGTATATCTGACACTAAAAGAGTATGAGGTCAATAATAAAATTGTTCTTATAGGAATTTATAAAGATATTACTGAACAGAAAAAAGCAGAAAAAACCATCCAACAAAATATCAATCAACTCCACCAAAAAAACCAAGAACTCCAAAAATTCATCAAGTCCAATATGCAGCTCGAAAACTTTGCGTATCTCGCCTCGCACGACCTCAAAGAACCCATCCGTACAATAGTCAGTTTTTCGCAAATACTCAAACGTTCGGCATACGACAAACTCTCTAAAGATGAGCAAGAATATATCGACTTCATCATAAAAGGGTCAAAAAATATGAGTATGCTCATCCGAGACCTGCTCACATATTCGCGTGTTGATACCGAAGACAAAAACATCCAAACCATCCAGGTCAGCGACTTACTATATACAGTCAATTACGAGCTTAGTGCGCTTATTAAAGATAGCAAAGCTGTCATTCAACTCGATGATTTACCGGAAACGATTGAAGCAGATAAGATACAAATGCGCCAGCTTTTCCAAAATCTTATTACCAATGCCATCCGTTACGCCTCACCTGAGCGTGTACCACCACTCATTAAAATTTCCGCAGAAGAGCGAGCACACGAATGGCAATTTGCTATAAATGATAATGGCGTAGGTATAAAATCAGAATTTTACGAACGAATATTCCTACTCTTCCGAAAACTACACGGAGATAGAGAAAAGGGAACGGGAATCGGCTTGGCACTTTGCAAAAAAATTGCTGAAAATCACGGAGGTAAAATATGGGTCGAATCCGAATACGGTACAGGTTCTACGTTCTATTTCACGATAAGTAAAAATCCGTAGTTCGTGAGGTCGTTATTCGTTGATTGGGTTTATTGGTTGATTAGTTAATTGGTTTATTGAGTTAATTGGGTTTAAGTGGTTGGACTGAACTAAGCGACACCATACTACTATACATGAACCTAAAACCAGTACGTCATTCTGAATTTATTTCAGAATCTCCCAAGCCACAAGCACGATGTTGAATGTGAACTAAAAAAATATATTTCACTCAAAAACAACAAGTTATACGTTTTGTACAG
>CALHBW010000017.1 GCA_937930625.1 uncultured Saprospiraceae bacterium
ACACCATTTGTAATATGACTATCCTTATCTACACTAAAGCCGCATAGCGGCGACACCCTTAAAATCAGCAGACTAATGGTGTCGGCGCGATGCGCCTTATCCGGTTGGGGGAAATCCGTTGTTACAAATGGGGCTGACGCTATGCGCCTTTAAAATTTGTCTTTTTTGATTTGAGGAATAAAGTTAGCATGACTTTATTACATTCAGGTTAGTACGACTTAATTACATTCAACAAATAATACATAAAAAGTGCTGCCTTTGTTTAGTGAAGAGATAAGAATAAATTCAGTATGACGGTTGATTTTTATTTTTTAGAGATATTTAAATGATAATCAAGTAATTACAAATTAGTTAGATTTTACCGAACGTAAATGTGATAGTTATCGGGATGTATACGTGTGCAATACATTTCCGTTTTTTTATTGTTTAAAAATTTAAAAATCAATAAAATAAGGAATGTCTCGCGTTCGCTCGCATTATACAACTTTTACATTTTACATTAATTTAATGTGAAAGCAAAAGTGTCAACTGCAATTCTAAACATGCCTAAAATTTGGTGAATTTCGGGACATAAACAAAAAATCCCGTAACTTGGTCAATATCATTCACCACAAAACGTCTTCAAAACGAATATGAAAACATTTTTCGCGTATGTTTTTGCAGTACTGTTTTTCTTTCCTGCAAAATACTTTTTCAACAACACACCACCGCCTGCCACGCCCAATATCATATACATCCTCACGGATGATTTGGGTTATGGCGATTTGGGCAAATTTTACCAAGACAATCGCCTTGACCCACGCAAGTTTGATACGCCCTACATCGACCAAATGGCAGACGAAGGCGCAATGCTAATGAATCATTACGTAGCTGCGCCTGTATGCGCGCCTTCGCGCTCATCGCTCTTGCAGGGCTTGCATCAAGGACATGCACATATCCGAGATGACCAATTTGATAAAGAATTACCCGACGATATCAGCATACAAAACGTCCTCAAAACGGCGGGATACACCAATTACCTGGTTGGTAAATATGGCTTGGCAGGACTCGAAGGCTCGGCACTTGACGGGCATCCTTTAAGAGTCGGCTTTGACGAGTTTTTCGGTCAACTGCACCATTACGAAGGACACGAACATTATCCGCAAGGTGATGCCAATGGCTATCGTTTGCATGAAAATTATACAACCATTACGAGTGGCTTAGACCATGTTTATACCACCGATGTATTTACTGCCAAAGCCAAACAATACATCACCAACCATACCGCTCAATCACCTGACGACCCATTTTTTCTCTATCTTTCCTACGATTGTCCACATGCTAGAATGCAGGCTCCTACCCAAGCCTATCCTGCGGGATTAGGCACAAATGGCGGTTTGCAATGGACAGGCGCAGGTGCAGCTACGCCCTACGTCAACACCGCCTCCGGCACAGACGATTCGTGGATTCATCCCGATTATGCCAATCAAAATTGGACGGATATTGAGAAGAGATTTGCGACCATGATACGTCGTATCGATACATCAGTGGGCGACCTCATGCAGTTGCTTTCGGATTTGGGTATCGACCAAAATACGATGATTGTTTTCACTTCAGATAATGGACCGCACTTTGAAACAGGGCAAGACCCGCGTTCGTTTCGTTCTTTTGCGAACATGGACGGTATCAAGCGCGACCTTTGGGAAGCCGGGATTCGCGTACCTACTATCGCATGGCTGCCCGGTAATATTCCGGCGGGAACAATTTCGACTGCGCCCTCCGCGCATTGGGATTGGTTGCCGACCTTTGCCGAAATCGCCCAGACCCAAAAACCTGCCTACACAGACGGTGTTTCGCTGATGCCTGAATTAACAGGAAGCGGCGCATTGGACAGGGAATATTTGTACTTTGAATATTATTATGGCGGCAATCAGAAAACACCCAATTTCGTTGAATTTGAAACCGCACATAGCGCCTCTATTCGCCGGCAAATGCAAGCAATTTTTATTAATGATTTCAAAGGAATACGGTATAATGTGCAATCGCACGATGACGATTTCTTAATTTATGACATTGCCAATGACCCAAAAGAAACCACCGACCTCGCTGCCATGAATCCCACATTGCAGCAGCAAATGAAAGATAAAGTCCTTCAATTGCGCCGTGCCGATACGACTGCGCCGCGTCCTTATGATGATGAACTCATTCCGGATGAACCGCTTCAATTGATACAGGGCTTGTCGTATAAATATTTTGAAGGCGATTATGCGTATATTCCTGATTTTGAAGAAATACAATACACTGATGAAGGGCTTGCCTTTGGTGCGAATTTAGGTTTGCGGCAGCGAAATAATGATTTCGGATTGTATTATGAAGGCTATTTTTTAGCACAGACGGACGGGCAATACACCTTTTATACTGCTTCGGACGCACCCGTGCATATGATGGTACACGATATTCATGCGATTAATAATGATTGGGATTTTAAAACAGATGAATGTAGTTATACGCTCAATTTGAAAGCCGGATTGCATCCGATGAAATTATTTTATTGGCATGATGAGCAACTGACTTATCAATTGGATTTGATGTACGAAGGACCGGGTCTAGCTAAGACTATCGTACCATCGAATTTATTATTTACTGATGAACCGTTTTTGCCCGTCGAATTGGTTAATTTTTCTGCTCATAAAAATAATGCGAATGTATTGGTAAAATGGACAACACAAACAGAAATCAATAATGATTATTTCGAGGTACAACGCAGTACCGACGCGCTTTCTTTTGAATCGCTTACGCGAATATCCGGTACACATTCAAACCAAATCACCAATTATAATTATACAGATAAAACGCCAGATTCAGGTGTGAATTATTACCGATTGAAGCAAGTAGATTTGGATGGAAAAACGACTTATTCGGATATTGTTTCGGTGAATTTTCCTATTGTCGGCACACAAATTTTCCCGAATCCGGTAGAAGATGTGTTGACCATTCAAAGTGAAAAAGAAAATGCAGTATTTATTTTGACAGATGTGAAAGGTATGACTATTCTTGAAGGGCAAATCGTAGGTTTTCAACAAAATGTCAATATTGAGTATTTACTAAGTGGAACATATTTTTTGAATATCAATGAAAAAATCTTAAAAATTGTGAAACAGTAATTTTAGCCACGAATACACGAATTAGATACGAATATATCGTGGTAAAAAACATTCGTGTATTCGTGGCTATACTCTTTTAGGCTAAGAATTTAACTTTTTTGACGAGGGAATTTTGCGCTTAATTTTTCTCTTGGAAACGGGCGTTTATCTGGATAAATAACTGTTTTCAAGGGGAAAAGTAAGCGTGAAAGTCGCCGTCAAAATGTTTAATTTTTAGCCTAAAAGAGTATAAATAAATTTAAATTTCACTTTGTTTTTTATTGGTAATTAAAAATTAATAAATTAAATATTTTTTATCATTCAAAATTGGCGAACACATTTTACTAAAAATTGTAATTGTAAAATTTTTATTAAATTAAACGGCAAAACCAAGAGGTACTTACACCACAACACAAAAATATGACAGCAGAAGAAAGAGCAGATTTGAAAATTAAAATAGAGGAACAAATCGAAGAAACGAAGGTCAAAATAGAAGAATTTGAAGAACTCAGCAAACCGATTGCGCCGGATATTTCCTTGGGCAGAATAACACGGATGGATGCGATTAATAATAAAAGTGTCGCCGAAGCCGCCCTGCGTACCGCCAAGCGCAAACTCGGCAAACTCCAACACGCTTTATCGAAAATTGACAGCCCCGACTTCGGAATTTGTGCAGTCTGTAAACGCCCGATTCAACCCAAACGCATTATGCTGATGCCTGAAAGTTCGCGCTGTGTGCGTTGTGCTTCACGTTAATTACGAGAGACATGAGAAGAGAGATTCGAGACAACTGGACTTTGGAAATTAGGTAACTGGGGAATTAGGAAATTAGGGGTGCGATTCGTTTTTGTACCCACTAATATTCTTGATTATCAATATTTTACGAATTTTAAATTAACTTGAAAATAATATATTTTTAGAATAAAAATGTATTTGCATTTAGGCTGAGATATTTTTTCTGAATTTGGGCTAAAACTCGTCAGACATTTTCGAAATCTACCGATGATCTCAATTTCCCGACAAAGTTTAAATGTCAGACGAATTT
>CALHBW010000018.1 GCA_937930625.1 uncultured Saprospiraceae bacterium
ATTTAAATTTTTTGGCAATATCTTTTATGGTGGGTGGCTTCTCTTGTCGCATCGGTGGACTCTTTTAAAACAAAATTACATTTTATAGTTAAAAACTTACGGAAAGTTTGAAAGAAAACCAAAATCGCCAATTCCATGTACATTGATTTTATCAATGGAAATGTGGTGGTTGACTGATGGTACAAAGTCAAAAAAACATACCTGCAATACATGAAGTTTTGCGAGTTGGATCTTTCATATTTATCTATCTTGTTCTTAGAGTATTTGCTTCAACGCGCCTACCAAAGCATTCACATGATTGTGTGTACAACTCTCCCCCATGATGCCAATACGCCAGATTTTTCCGGCAAAAGCTCCCAAGCCACCACCGACTTCGATATTAAAATGTATCTGTTGGCTTGATAAATGCCGATTGTGAATACCGTAATGACTGCTTTAGCTGTCAAGTGCATTTTACTACAATATCTTATTTCTTTAAAAACAATGACTTACATGGTTTTTGCTACCTACTTGACAGCTAAAGCAGTCATTACGGAGTTTCCCATTATTTTGTTATACGGATTATTTTTTTTGATTTCACATTATAAATCCACGAATGTGTGTCACACTCATTTCAAAATTTCAAAATAAATGCTTCACAAACTACAATGTGTTCGCCAATTTTGAATTTTGAATGAAAAAATTTGAATGATAAAAAATGTTTAATTTATTAATTATTAATTACCAATAAAAAACAAAGTAAAATTTAAATTTATTTGTCATTCAACAAAATTCATAATTCATAATTTGGTGAAGACATTGAAACTAATAACCAATTACTAATCAACTAATCACTAACCCCAATCGTATTCAGAATAAACACAAATAAGAAAAAGTGATGAAAATATTTTCATTACCTGCACACCTAATCCATTCAATTTACGTCTTCTGAAAGGAGTAGTTTTTGAAATATTATTTTATAATGATATTTTAAAATTATTGTTATTATAAATAATTGAATAACAGTTTTTTAAATTAAAAAGTGCGCTAAAGCCAATTTTGAACCAGCTAAAATTATCTGTAAAAAATCAAGCCATGAAGTTTTCCCTGCCCTTTCTGCTGCTAGTATTGCTGTCAAACATTGCTTTTTCACAAGATTGTACCTTAGAAGATGCTTCAGGATGCGCTTGTGAAGATGAAAGTGATGAATGTTACTTATTGCCAAATATTGTTCTTTCCAATGATATAATGCAAGATACTGCCTTACGCCCTGAATTTCCGGGCGTGCTGCGTATTTCAGCTTCCACGCCGAATATTGGTCATGGTCCGCTTCGGGTGATTCCGACTAATACTTTTATCTGTGGTACAGATACATTGTACACGCCAATCGATGAGTGTCCTGATGGTAGTTTTCCAAAGCAACTCATCAAACAACGTATTTACATAAAAACGGGTGATGAGATGACCTACGAAGAACGTGATGCAGGTTTTATGACCTATCATGGTGGACTTGACCACTCGCATATGCATGTAGATGATTGGAACTACTATACTATGCGTATCGAAATTCCGAATGAACCTAACCCACTCAATTGGCCCATCATTGGAGAACAAACAAAGATGGGATTCTGCCTTGCTGATATTGACAACTGCGAGGAACGCCCCGGAGACTGCCGGAACGAAGATGGTACTATTCTCAATGCTGATAATATTCCTAATTTCGGATTAGGGGGAGGGAACTACGACTGTGAATCTGATAATCAGGGGATGAGTGTCGGTTATACGGATATTTATTTTTATAATCTTGATGGTATGCTCATCACACTCCCTAATGGAACGTGCAATGGAAAATACAAACTCGTGATGGAAGTAGATCCGCTCAATCAGATTTTGGAAGAAAATGAAAATGATAATATTCAAATGGTCGATGTGGAACTAACAAAACAAACCAACCCTGATGAGTTTAGCGGAACGGTATTTATTGCCGGCGCGGGACAAGTAATTGGCTGTGATGGTGAAGGGGTGGATTTATCTGTTCCGCGTATCGGGAGTAAATATGAATGGTCAAATGGTGAAACAGGTTACATGATTAACGTCACTGAACCCGGCTTTTATAACTGTGTGATACAGACTCCTTGTGGGGAAGCTATTAGCAATACTATTCTTGTCACTGCTGAAGTTTGTGAAACTGAATGTATAGATATCAAACTCGGCGTTTATCTGGAAGGGGCATATGAACCGGAAGACGACGAAATGCGTACCAACCTCAATACCGACCGCAAACTCCTTCCCGGACAAAGACCGCCCGGAGAGGGTGAACCGGTGACGCCCACAGGTCAACCCTATACAATCGCTCCCTGGAATTATGATGGACTTGAAGGCTTTGATTTCGACGAAGATACCTATGCTGAAGATGTAGTTGATTGGGTGTTAGTGTCATTTAGAGACAGTACCACATCAGATACTGAAATCGCTAAAACTGCTGCCTTGTTACTTAAAGATGGCGAAGTGGAGTTTATCAACACCTGCGCTTTGCCCTTAGAATTGGGCATTGATTCCGTTTACATTGTTATTGAGCATCGTAATCATATGGGTATCATGTCGCGTGAGCATGTACGTATTGAAGGTGAGGCACTTAGCTATGATTTTCGTATTCAAAATAGCTATCAAGGACCATCAGGGAGTGGTAGTGGGCAAGTGTTTATTGAGTATGAAAACGAGGACGATGATGAAAATGGAGAAGAAGGCGGCGGCGGTGAAGAGCAAGCGGGAATATGGGCAATGTTTGCCGGTGACGGCGACCAAGCAGCCGATAATCAAAGTTATGAAATCAGTGGTTTTGATAAAATCATTTGGTTTAACGATAATGGCAAGTTCAACCTATATCTTCCTTCAGATTATAATTTGGATGGTGATGTCAGTTCGCCTGATAAGATTTTCTGGGACAGAAATAATGGAGTCTCCTCAAGAGTACCCAAGTGATAATTGAGTGATTTTGTTTACAACTGAATTTACTTTTTGATTGCATTTTATCTTGTAGAATTTCGCGTAGCGAAATTCTGTCAATCAAAAATCACCGACTCATTCCCGTCTCCTGTATTTTTAGACTAACAGCATGAATGTCAGGTAAGCTATCCATTCGCATATATTGTTCGATGCTAAAGCGGTGTTTCCCGATTTGATTAAAATAGGCATTGGGTTGAATAATAGTACTGACAAGGCAAGTTTCGCTATTGCATTTGCCATACCATTTCCCACTTTTTTCAGCCAAATCAATGCTCAATTGCTTACCCAAATGCTCGCCCGCAGGTAGGTGTGTATGTATGTAAAGGTAGTTGTTTTGATAAGGATAATCGACACTATGCTCCATCTCAAGAATGAGATTATACGTTTTTAGCGTATCCGTAATATCTACTTCAAAATTTAGCGTATCTGCATAAGACCACTGATTATCAGGCAATTCGTAGGTTTTTTCGTAGAAATAAGTCTCATCACAAGAGGTGAATGCAAGCGCAAGTACAAGCATCAAATACAAATTCAAATTACGAAATACCGCGAGCGGTATTTTTTTTATTTTTTTATGAAAATGAATAAACATGTACTGTATTTGATATAAAAATTATGCGAGATGCGGACATAGGGACATGGCATGCCATGTCCCTACGTCCGTTTTACGAATCACGAATTAACGAATCACGATTCTAGCTAAACTTATCTTTCATCTTACCGAAAAAACCCTTGTCCTCTCCATTCGGTTTTGGATTAAAATTGGGCGAATCCCGCAATTTTTCCAATAAACTCTTTTCTTCACTTGTCAATTTTTTGGGTGTCCAAACATTGATTTGAACGATTTGGTCGCCTTTGCCGTAACCGTGTACATCCGGCAAACCTTTTCCTTTCAAACGTACTATTTTGCCGGACTGTGTGCTTTCGGGCACTTCGAATTTGACCTTACCCGTAATCGTCGGCACCGTCACCGTAGTACCGAGTGCAGCATCTGCAAAATTAACATGCAACTTATGCAATAGGTCAGGGCCATTACGCTTAAGGTCTTCGTGCGGCATTTCTTCTATGTGAATATACAAATCGCCCGTAGGACCACCTTTTTTACCTGCATTTCCCTTCCCGCGAATCGGATAATCCTGCAAACCTTCCTCTACACCTGCCGGAATTTGTATGCTAATCGTTTCTTCGCCATAGGTGCGCCCATCGCCTTTGCAGGTCTTACAATTTGCTGTTACCATCTGACCACTACCGCTACAATGCGGACAAGTCACCGTTGATTGCATCTGTCCGAATGGACTATTCACCACCTGACGCACATAGCCACCACCGCCACAAGTCGAGCAGGTTTGAACCGAGTTAGCATCCTTCGCACCGCTACCTTTGCAGGTGTCGCAAGTATTATGTTTTTTGACCTTAATCTTCTTCGTCACCCCTTCGTAAATATCCTCCAAGGTCAGTTTCACTTTGATACGCAGGTTGCTGCCGCGTTCACCACGAGCGCGTTGCCTACCGCCGCGTTGTCTGCCGAATATCGTATCAAAAGGCGAACCGCCACCGCCACCAAACAAATCGCCAAACTGCGAAAAAATATCCTCCACAGTGAAGCCGCCACTAAAGCCGCCACCTGCTGCACTACCCACGCCTGCATGCCCGAATCGGTCATAACGAGCGCGTTTGTCGTCATTGCTGAGGACATCGTAGGCTTCTGCTGCTTCCTTAAATTTTTCTTCGGCTGCCTTATCGTCCGGGTTGCGGTCGGGGTGGTACTTCATCGCCGTCTTGCGATAGGCTTTTTTGATAGTAGCCGCGTCCGCATCTTTCGATACGCCCAATATTTCGTAAAAATCTCTTTTTGCCATGTTTGACGAGTTGTTGAGTTGTCGAGTTGATGAGTTGATGAGTGCCGTTTATTTCGACAACTCCACAACTCATCAACTCCACAACTCGTCATTATTTCCCAACCACAACTCTCGCGTGGCGGATGATTTTGTCATTTAAATAATAGCCCTTTTCGATGGTATCCATGATTTTTCCTTTCATGTCATCATTGGGGGCGGGGATTTCGGTGAGGGCTTCGTGCATTTCAGGGTCGAAAGGCTGCTCGTGTGTTTCCATTTCGCGCAATCCCTTTTGTCCCAATGTATTTTTGAGGCGATTATAAATCATTTTGACGCCTTCACTGACGGGTTCTATACTGTCGTCGTCGTCACCGGCTTTGATGGCGCGGTCAAAATCGTCCAATACAGGCAATAGCGAAGAAATCGTATCTCTCGCTGCATTTTGCAGCAAATCAATACGTTCGCGGGCATTTCTTTTTTTGAAATTGTCAAATTCAGCCACTTGGCGAATGTATTTATCTTTCAATTCGCCGTGTTCCTGCTGCAATTCTTCGATTTCAAGTTCCAATGCCGCTTTAGTACCTTTTTTCGGTTTCTTTTTTGCGTCATCACCATTGATAATTGGCTGCACATCTTCCTGTAGGGCTTGCGTTTTAAGGTTGTCTTCTACTCCTGTGGTCTTATCTTTTTCTGCCATTTTTGTTTCTTAAAATTCCAATAAACAAATTCCAAATTCCAATGAAAATACGACTATAATTTCAATTGTTCGCCAAATTGAATATTGAGTGTTTTTTGATTGTTAATTAAATGTAATTTTAATTTGTATTAATTTAAAATTTAAATATTTACAAAAATAAAAATAAATAAATTACTCGCGTTTGATTTGTAATTTTCAATTTGGCAAACACATTGTAATTAGCGTCCAATTTGGGATTTGGTTCTTGTTTTTTGGAATTTGGAATTTACATAAGTTGTTAGTCAAAGTTTCTGCCAAACAAGTGTTCAAGACATTTTGGCAGTAAACTGGACACAAACCATGAAATTACGACATGACGCTTTGACGTGGGGAATGTAGCACGGTGCTTCCAGCCCGTGTTCTGTAGAACGATGCTTCCAGCTCGTTCCACGTTAGCTTGGCATACGCGAGACACGAGCTGGAAGCATCGTGCTACGTTCAAACTTGATTCTTATTGAAAAATATCGTAACTCGCAGCCATGATTCAAATGCTGATAGATTACCCCTTGTTATTGCTATTTACAGTGGCATCTTTGGGGTATTTGTTTGGGAGTGTCAAAATACGGGGCAATTCGCTCGGTGTGGCGGCGGTCTTATTTACGGGTTTGGCTTTCGGTGCGATGGATGCGCGGCTGCAAATTCCTCAGATTATTTTCCTGTTGGGCTTGTCGATTTATGTCTATTCGATTGGCTTGAGTTCCGGTCCGTCCTTTTTTGATTCTTATAAGAAAAACGGTGTACGCGACTTTATTTTTGCGACTTCGATGCTGCTGTTTTCGGGCTTGGTGGCGGTTGGTTTGTGGGCTTTATTTGGCTTTTCTGCTGCTACCATTACCGGAATTTATGCAGGAAGTACCACGAATACACCTGCATTGGCGGGCGTATTGGATTACATGAATAATAATTTTCCTGAAACCAGTGAAAGCCTTATGAACCAAGCTGTTATCGGTTATTCGTTTTCCTATCCAATGGGCGTATTGGGCGGTATGATAGGGATTGTTTTGATGGAGAAATTTTTGAAAATTAATTATTCGGAAGAAAATAAAATCCTAAAAAAAGACTATCCCGTAGGTGGTAGATTGAGCAGCGCAACCGTAGAAGTCACCAACGATGCCATTTGCAATATCCAACTCCGAGATTTGCAGAAAACGCACGATTGGAACGTCAATTTCGGACGAATGATGCAAGATGGCGAATTGAGCCTCACCAACTGGGATACCCGCTTTCAGAAAGGTGATACCATCATGCTCGTCGGCGAAAAAGAAGCCCTCAATGAAGCGATCCAAGACATCGGCAAACCAGTAGATTCACCCCTCGCACACGACAGACGATACTACGATGTCGCACGGATATTTGTGTCCAATCCGATGTTGGTTGGGCGGTCATTGGCATCGCTCAATATTGCGGAAAAGTATAATGCCATCGTCACCCGCATACGCAGGGGCGATGTCGATTTTTTAGCAAAATCCGATACCGTTCTGGAACTTGGCGATAGAATCCGCTTCATTGCCCGACGCGAGGATTTAGCAGAACTATCAGATTATTTTGGTGATTCTTATCGGCAGTCAAGTCAGGTCAATTTATTTTCATTTGGCTTGGGAATTGGTTTGGGATTGATACTTGGTAGTATAGAATTTTCTTTTGGAAATGATTTTAGTTTCAAACTCGGTTATGCAGGCGGACCGCTGATTGTGGGCTTGGTTTTGGGCGCATTGCGCCGTACCGGACCTATCGTTTGGTCGCTACCATACAGTGCGAATGTGACCCTTCAACAACTCGGCTTAATCCTACTACTCGCGGTCATCGGCGTGAGTTCGGGACACGCCTTAGTAGAGAATTTGTCGATAGAAAGTCTCTGGATTTTCTTAGCAAGCGGTGTGATTAGTTTGCTGACCGCATTTGCGATATTATTTGTCGGTTATAAAGTGGTCAAAATGCCATTCAGCCTACTCATGGGCGTAGTCGCCAATCAACCTGCTATCCTCGAATTTGCCACTTCACGCACCAAAAACCGTGTACCGACATTCGGTTATGCAATGGTGTTTCCGATTGCTTTGATTTTTAAAATTGTTATCGCGCAGGTGTTATTTTTATTGTTGAATTGATACGTAAAACGATTTTGCAAATCGTTCTACATCGCTTGCGTGACGATTTACAAAATCGTTTTACGCTTTGCCATTTCATTCATAAAATTGTAAATTGCGGTATGGAAAAACGTAAGTATATAAATCGATACGCAAAAATTCGCACAAAGGAAGACCTCATACGCCGCGAGCAAGTCCGCGCTCGCATACGCATAGCTGTACGCATAGACGACATTCGCCAAGAACTAAACCTCTCCGTACCCGAATTTGCCGAATTACTCAATAAAGAACCCTCCGAAATCTCCGATTGGTTGAGTGGCGGACATAATTTTACACAAGATACTTATACACTGATAGAAGTACTGACGGGGAAGCGAATTTTTGAAGGGGTAGTAGCAACAGTTTAAAAATGTAAGGAAATGGTAGGTGTCTCCTCCTTCATTTTGAATCAATAAATTCATTTAACCACAAAAAATAAATCTACAAGGCAAAAGCAGCCGTTACGAATTTCCTATCTTTGCCCCACTCAATAATGCGACAATGCTGAAATGCGTTAATGCTACAATAATTAATGAGTGAATGAGCGAATTTTGAATAAATGAATTGAAATGTTTTTAATTTATATTTCAATGTGAATGAACTAAGTAAAAAATGATTCATTCATTCCTTCATTCAAAATTCATTCATTGCTATTCACTCATTCAAAATTCACTCATTCACTCATTGAGATATGACTTCTGCTGAAATACGACAAAAATTTCTGGATTACTTTGAATCGAAAGGACATAAAATCGTTCCTTCTGCGCCTATCGTCTTAAAAAACGACCCGACATTGATGTTCAATAATTCGGGCATGGTGCAATTCAAGGATTATTTTTTGGGCAATAAAATAGCTACCGACAAACGTGTGGCAGACACCCAAAAATGCCTACGTGCATCGGGCAAACACAATGATTTAGAGGATGTTGGGGTGGATAGCTACCACCATACGATGTTTGAGATGTTGGGCAATTGGTCTTTTGGCGATTACTTC
>CALHBW010000019.1 GCA_937930625.1 uncultured Saprospiraceae bacterium
AAGTGAGTATTTGGGTACTCAAACACCGATTTTTTATAAAAATATTCGCCTTGCGACTACACCCTATTTTACTCGAACGCCACTGATATTAAGAATACACGAACGATTATGAAAATTTTTACTCAAATATTAATCTGCTCTTTGATAGTCTTGCAAATGCAAGCGCAAGGCAATCAAACGATATCCGACACACCACAGGAAAAGCGTCCGGCTTGGCGGACTTTCAAAGCTGCCGAACAACAAGCTGCACTCGAATTGGCGCAAGACAAAACCACGTTGTCGCTCCGTACAGACGATGATTTGGACTTGCTGACTACTGAAAATGACGCGCTCGGTTATCGCCACTATCGCTACCAACAAACCTATAAAGGTGTAGTGATAGAAGGGGCGATTTATTTGATGCACGAAAAAAATAATCAGGTCAAAATGGCGAATGGCAGACTCGTACAGGACTTGGATATGACGACTTCGCCTACGCTCACAGAGGTAGTGGCTTTGCAGTCGGCACTCGCACACATTGACGCGGAAATGTACGCATGGGACGACCCTGCACACGAAAAAATGATGAAGGAAGTAAAGGAAAAAAACGATGCAACATTTTACCCTTCGGGCGATGTGGTCATCATTGACCCGACCTTCAAATTGGAAGCTCTGAATTATCGTTTGGCATACAAATTTGACATCTATGCGGTGCAACCTCTCACCCGCCAAATCGTGTATGTAGATGCCCACACAGGCGAGGTACTGACAACGGGAAACAAAATTCACAACTGCACAGATACGGGGGCTTCCGGTACGACAAATTATTCGGGTGATGTCAATTTTACCGCTTGCGAACTCAATGGCACGCACACGCTACGCAATGAAGCAGGTGTGAGAATGCAGGTATTTAATGCCAATAATACGACTTCCAATCCGCAAATACCTTTTACCGACCCGGACGGTTTTTTTGAGCAAGACCCGACGGCTACGGAAGTGCATTGGGCAACCGAAAAAACCTATGAATATTATCTCGATAATCACAATCGAAATAGTTTGGATGGGAATGGAATGGCTTTGAGAAGTTGGGTGCATTTTGGTGAGGATTATGCCAATGCCTTTTGGAATGGCTTGTGGATGACCTACGGAGACGGTGATAATCAGACCTTTAGCTCATTGACCGAACCCGATGTGGTGGCGCACGAAATGACGCATGGCGTGACGGATTTTACTGCCGACCTTGTGTATAGTGCAGAGTCGGGTGCATTGAATGAGTCTTTTTCGGATATTTTCGGAGAGGTGGCTGAAGCCTATATGTTGGGTACAAATGATTGGATTTTAGGCGCGAAAATGACGGTACGCACCGGAAAAACAGGCTTGCGAAATATGCGCGACCCCAACGATGCCAATATGATTACCCGACAGCCCGATACTTACGAAGGCGATCATTGGTATGCCATCAATCCGCCTTGCCATTTTCTAAATGATAATTGTGGTGTACACTTCAATAGTGGCGTTCAAAATTTTTGGTTTTACTTGCTGACAGAAGGCGGAAACGGTACAAACGATAACGACACCGAATACACCGTAAACGGCATTGGTATGGCGAAAGCTGCTGCTATCGCGTATCGAAATCTGACCGTTTATCTGACCGCTACTTCGCAATATGCAGATGCGCGTGAAGGGGCGATTCAAGCCGCTACCGACTTGTACGGTGCAGGCTCGGATGAAGTGTTACAAACCACTGCTGCATGGTGTGCGGTAGGAGTGGGGAGTGGTTGTTCGTCAGGTCCGCCACCACCTCCACCAACGCCAAGTGAAGGTTGTAGAACCACGGATTCGCTGGCATTGGTCGCACTGTATAATGCGACGAATGGCGGAAATTGGCTCAACCCATGGAACCTCAATGAGTCGATGGATACTTGGTCGGGCGTCTTTACGCAGCAAGATGGTTGTGTGTATTATTTGAGTTTGGGAAGCAGGCTTCTTAGCGGTACTATTCCGCCTGAAATTGGTAATATTACGAATTTGCAATATTTATATTTACAACAAAATAATTTATCGGGAAGTATTCCTGCTGAAATTGGTAATTTAAGTGCTTTATTAGATTTGCGTTTATTTAATAATCAATTAAGCGGTACTATTCCGCCTGAAATTGGCAATTTGAGTAGTCTGCAAAAGATGACTATATCCTCCAATCAATTAAGCGGCAATATTCCCGGTGAAATTGGCAATCTAAGCAACCTTGAACGTTTGGTATTAAGTGATAATCCGTTGACAGGCAGTATTCCGCGTGAAATTGGCAATTTGAATAATTTAAAAGAATTATGGCTGCAAGGCAATCAGTTGAGTGGAGATATTCCTGCTGAAATTGGTAATATGAGTAGTCTCGAAGGATTATTTATTTATCAAAGTGACTTGGGAACGCTTCCTGCTTCGATTGGCAATTTGAGTAGTCTGAAAAATCTCACCATTCAAGCTGCGGGATTAGATGGGAGTATTCCTGCTTCGATTGGTAATTTGAGTAATTTAGAGAGGTTGAATTTTAGTAGTAATAATTTAACCGGAACTATCCCCTCGACTATCGGAGATATGACCGCATTAACACTTTTAGATATACAAAATAATCAATTAACGGGCATTATCCCTAATTCGATTGGTAATTTGGCTAATCTGGGTTCGCTCAATTTATCTACTAATGAATTAACAGGCAGCCTTCCCGCCGAAATCGGAAATTTGGGCAATCTGACGACTTTTTTGGTATTACGAAATCAATTAAGTGGCTGTTACAGCCCCACGCTGATGAATCTTTGCAACCAATTAAGTGATTTTTCTAATAGTAATGGCGCGATTAGTAATTTGAATAATTTTGATGCCACATGGGAAGATTTTTGCGCGAGTGGTGCAGGTAGTTGTGAAGCCAATTCTTCCGTTCCGGTGTGGCCCGGCGACTTTAACAATGATGGAACTGCCGAAATTACAGACCTGCTCTATTGGGCATTAGCAGAGGATTTGACCGGACCGTTTCGCATCGGTGCAAGTACAAATTGGGAAGCCCAAGATGCCGAAGACTGGCAATCTGCTGTCAATGGCATCAACAGCAAACACCAAGACGGCGATGGTAATGGCGTAGTCGATACGCAAGACCTCAATGCCCTGATTCAAAACTATGACCGAACTCACGGTTTCGTAACGCCCAATCTCACGTATAGTCCGATACAGTTCAGATTGGAACTGGTGAGTAGTATTCCGAATGGCAATACGATTGAGAATACTTATAATTTGTATGCAAATTCCGCGATAGGCGTACCGATTAATACGCATGGATTGGCCTGTAGTATTGATTTTGGAGAATTGCCGATTAATAGTATCAGCGTGGATGTGTCGGGGTCGGCTTTGCAGCCGAATGAATACCTTGATATTTTTCATCCCGAACAAAATATTTTAGACCTCGCGCTTTCTCGTACCGATAAATTGAATCATATATCGGATGGTTCGGTAGCGAGTATTATTGCGGTGACGGAGAATATCCAATCGGGGAATTTATTTGCCATCGCAATCGGCAATGGCAGTATGATGTCGGCTACCGGAGAATTGAGTATCGTCGGTGGTTCTACGCTTTATGGGGCGTTTACGGGCGGTGCGAGTGTGGCGACCAATTTATCGGCTTTGGTGGATGTCACGCACGTACAATGCGGTACGTCCGGCGATGCTGCGGTGCAGGTATTTGGTGGTGCTGCGCCTTACATTTACGCATGGAATACAGGCGCGACCACTGCCGAAATCAGTGACCTCACTTCGGGCGATTATACTGTTACAATTAGCGATGCTTCGGGCTTGCAGGCGGTCATTGATGTCCGGGTAGAGGAGCATTATTTGCCGATTTATAATGATAATGGCGACCTGATAGATTGCAGCACCAATAGTCCCGGTGTAAAGGCGCAACTTTTTGTCGCACTCGAAGGCGCGTACAATCCCAATATCGGAATAATGACCAGCCAACTCAAACAACTCAACCTACTTCCCGACAGACAACCGTATTATGAAATCCCATGGAACTACGCGGGAACAGAAGGTCTCAATTGGACAAACAACGATTATCCCGAAACAGCAATGGATTGGGTGTTGGTGACATTCAGAAAAGGTACGACTGCTGATACGGACATCGGACAAGCCGCCGCGATTGTGCTGGCAGATGGCAGTTTGTATTTTCCGACGACTTATATTCCCTTTATCGAATCTGCTGATGAGGT
>CALHBW010000020.1 GCA_937930625.1 uncultured Saprospiraceae bacterium
CCGTCTAAGTTTGCTTGCGAGATTACTACTCGTCTGACGAAGGTTTTGTGAAATGTAGTGATTTGTCTCATAAAATATTCGCATTGAATAAAGTGATTCGTCTGACGAGTATTCGCTTTAGGCAAAGTTAGACGGGTAGCCACATTTTCTATTTTCACATTCAAAAAAAGTGGGATATAAAATATAATATGGCAATGGGAGGAAAATATTACAGGAGAAAAGATTGAAGCTAACCCAATTTAGGCACTAAAACAGGCGTCTCCGCCTTATACGCCTCATAATCTGCTTGCCCGCCCCACTTCTTTTCCGCTTTAGCTTCGAGCATCGGCACACCACTCACCCGCGTCAGCAGCAGCGTAACAAACACAGGCGAAATCAGCGCAACCCACTGCCAACCTTGCAACACAGGCACAGCAATAATCGTCACCCCAATCCACAGCACAATCTCCCCAAAATAATTCGGATGCCGCGAACGCGACCACAAGCCCGTTTGGATAAACTTCCCTTTATTCGCAGGATTTTTACGAAATTGCGTCTTTTGAGCATCTGCCACCACTTCAATAGAGAATCCAATTATCCACACAATGAAACCGATAATAGCAAAAACTCCTATATCAACACGCTTCATCGCAGTAATCGCAATGATAGCGGGAGCAGAGGTCAATGTCACCCACAGGGCTTGGATGCCCCATGCGTTCAGAAAGCGAAAAAAGTCAGGTTTGATTTTATCAAAGCGGTCGTCTTTACCCGATTGCTGTATCCGACGGAAGAGAAATGAACCCAAACGAATTGCCCAAACCATCACCAAAGCCACCAACATCACAGACCGCGTATCAGTATTTTTACTCAGTACAAGCGCAGTAATCGTTACAGAAATATAGGTCAAAGTTCCCGTCAAATCATAGTATTTCTCCGTCTGACTACGATAGGCAGGAATGAAAGCCAGCCAATTGATAAGAAATGCCAAACCCACACAAATCATAAAAATCGAAATACCATTTATACGCTGACCATTATAAGACCCTGCCAATGCGACGAGCAAAGCAATCGTAGGGACAATAATCAAACTTCTGCGAACTTGTTGTTGATTCATTTCGTATTTGTTTAGACTATAATTTTATGGACAACAATATTTCATAACTTTGGTTCTTTTTGAATTTCAAGAAACCATTTTGGACGAATGAGTAATTATACTGTGAACGGCGTAAATTTCGGAAAATATTAAGATCTATATTTCACGCAGAGTACGCGGAGAAATACTATAAAATCTCTGCGACCTCTGCGTTCTCTGCGTGAATCAGCATTCTCCAAAATTTTCCCCGTTTACAGTATACATATTTTACATTTTACATTTCAAAAAAGTGTCAACTGCAATTCTAAACAAGCTCTTATGTCATCTTCTCTTCCTTCGGAATACGCGGCTTGATAATCAGTCGTAATGATTGGTCGTAGGTAAAGTAATTCCACAACCAATTGAGAAATACAAATAGTTTATTTTTTACCCCCAAAATGGCAAATAAATGAATCAATAACCACACAAACCACGCAAAAGCACCTTGAAAACGAAGGCGCGGCAAATCGACTACGGCGCGATGTCTGCCGATAGTTGCCATAGAACCTTTGTCGTTATAAATGAAGGGTTTGGCAGGGCGTGAATGTTGGAGGTTATTGAGATTCTGGGCAAGGTTTTTAGCTTGTTGGATAGCAACTTGGGCGACTTGCGGATGCCCGTAAGGATAGGTTTCCGTTTCGCGGTAGGCGATGTCGCCGATAGCGTAGATTTCAGGAAAACCTTCGACTTGGCAATACTCATTTACACGGATACGGCGGCTGCGGGTGATGAGTTCGTCGGGCAAACCTTCGATGGTATTGCCAATGATACCGGCTGCCCAAATGACCTTGTTGGTGCGGATTTTTGTATCATCATTCATATAGACATACTTGCCATCAAAATCCGTTACGCGGGTATTTTTACGAACTTGCACGCCCAATTGTGTGAGGAATCGCTCGGCTGCTGTGGCTGCTTGTTCGGACATGCCTTTGAGTAGCGCGTCTCCACTTTGTATCAAGTGAATATCGACTTCCTCGTAGTCCAATTCTTCCCGAAAATCCTTCGGTAAAATGTATTTTTTCATCTCCGCCAATGCGCCTGCAACCTCCACACCCGTAGGTCCGCCACCCACGATTACGATGTCTATCAAGCCTTGTCTTTCTTCAAAATCGGCAGTCGTAACGGCTTGTTCGTAGTCTGCCAAAATCTTGTTGCGTAAATACAGAGCCTCCGAAACGGACTTCATCGGAATGACTTTGGAAGCGATATTTTGATTGCCAAAAAAATTGGTATCTGCACCAATCGCCAAGACCAAATAATCGTAACGCAAACTCCCCAAACTTGTCTCCACAATCTGCGATTTAGGATGGACACGCTCCACTTCCGCGACTCGTATGACGACATTTTTGCGCCGTTGAAATATCTTTCGCAACGGAAATGCAATCGAACTCGGCTCTAAACCCGACATCGCGACCTGATAAAATAGCGGTTGGAATTGGTGGTAATTATTTTTATCAATAAGAATGACCTGAAAATCACGACGCGCCAATTTACGCGCCAATGTCAAACCCGCAAATCCGCCACCGACGATGACGACTCGTTTTTTGTTTGAGTCGGGAATGTTTATCATATTGTTTAGTTGCGAGTTACGAGTTACGGGTTGCGAGTTAGCTAAATACTCGTAAACAATCGTTTGTAGTATTTGAAAACTCGAAATACGTAATACGCAACTCAAACAACCACGAAGGACACGAAGAACACAAAGTTTTACACAGAAATTACTTACAAAACCTTTGTGTTTTTCTACGTTAATTTGGTTTTGTGTTCTTTGTGTCCTTCGTGGTTCAATTCATTTTTGTATAAATTCCAAAATATGTTCAACAAAAAAATCAACATCCTCATTATGCAAAAAATACCCTGCGTCCTCATGTATAACTAACCGAAAATCGCTGCTCATTGTTTTTTGCATTTGCTGAAATGGCTTGAAAATAGATGCACCGCAATTAAAATTCATACACCTCCCCAAATAAATCGTCCAAAGTCAATACTTGGTCTATCAAGCCCAGACTATGTTCATTATGCGTCATACCATGTGCGGCAATCATGGTGAGAAAGATATGTTTTCGGGTTTTTGTCACTTCCTCAAATACATGGATTTTATTGGTCAAATTTTCTGCATAGGCTTTTGAAACCAGAAAGGGTTTGTTGTGAAATTTGACTTCAAACAAATTAATAACTTGGTCTTTTCTGTCGAGTATCAGGTCAATTTGCGCGCCTTTTTCTGTCTTCGTTCCTTTTTTCAAAAACGACGATGCTATCGAATACAAACCGCCGATACTCAAAGCATGTTTGATTTGCAGGATGTGCCGCAGACAGATATTTTCAAATGCAAATCCACACCAGATTTTGTACTCCGGCGTTTGGCTAAGGTGCTTCCATGCTGCTGCTCCTCCTTCTGCATTTTGCTCAATAAATTGCAAATAAAAAATCGAATACTCATCGGTCAGTCGATACAGTTTATTATTTTTCTTTTTTCCGAATGGATATAAAATATCAATAAATCCCGACTGATTTAGTTCTTCCAATGCCTTCGTCACGCTGCCGCCGTTGGGTAGTTTTGCGGCTTTTATCAACTCCGTCCGCGTCATGCCTTGTCGTTTTTGAGCCAATGCCCGCACGATAGCGACGTGATTATCAGCATGGTCAAAAAGCGCGGCATAAAGTTCGGAAAATTCATTGCGAAGAATGCCCGTTTTTGAAAAACAGATGTGCGCGATATTTTGTGTGGCACTTTTTCCGACTTCTATTTCTTTCAAATAATGCGGAATCCCCCCCATCGCCATATACAATTGCAAAATATGATAACGATTGAGTTTGATGTGATTATTGGCGCGAAGATATTGCTCCGTTTCTGCCAATGTAAAAGGTTCGAGATGAAGGCGGCGTGTAATGCGATTATGCAATCCGCCGGTATGCTTGACCACTTTTTGAATCATCCACGAAGCTGCCGAGCCGCATATCACCACCACAATATGTTGATTGACCGCCCAACTGTTCCAAAAGAAACTCAAGGCACTCAGAAAGCCTGATTTGCGTATTGCCAGCCAGGGCAATTCATCAAAAAATATGACGGGTTTTTCTTTTTTTGAGGGATGTTTTTCCAAATACCGAACAAGCATGAAGAATGCCTCCTGCCAAGTCGTCGGTGGTTTGACGATAAGGTCGTTGTCAAAATAAATCTGAAATGCCTGAGTAAAATTGAGTAGCTGCTCTTCAAGCGGTCTGTTTTGTGTTCCGGTGAGTTCAAATATAATGTGGTCTTTGCAAATGGTTTTCACCAAAAATGTTTTCCCGACTCGTCGCCGACCAATGACCGACACAAATTCCGCCTTGTGCGATTCAAGTGCCTTTTTTAAGACTTTTATTTCTGGTGTTCTGCCTATAAGTTTGTCTTGCATGTTTATTTATTAGTCACCAAAGTTGCATGGAAAAAGTATATTTTGGTGAGCAATAAAAATTATTAATCACCAAAATTATATAAAAATAAGCCATTTTGGTGAGCAATAAAAATTATTAGTCGCCAAAATGAGGTTTTAAAGTATAGTTTTGGTGACTAACCTTCTTTTGTAGAGCAAATTCATGAATTTGCTCTACAAAAGAAAATCCACGTATATCCTCAAATTTACACCTTTATCACATCCACATCTTCCAAATAATTTTCAATCAACAAAGCCCCCAAATTAAACCATCTCACATCCTGCTCCAAAATCCAACCATCCGAGGAGATGACAATATTATCACTTTCCGCCAAGACTTTATCGGGCGAATAATCAAGTTCGACTTGCCAATTGAATTGATGTGCTTCGCTGATTTCGAGCAATTTGGTTTTGAGGCGTCCGCTATTGGAGACGGGTTGGTCGAGGTACCACCGGGCAGATTGGATGCCAACTTTCTTTAATGCCTCACCAATCAGGAGAATCGCATTTTCGGTTTGCACTACACGCTTGTACGAGCCATGCACGCTCGAAATATCGCGATAAGTCCCATCGCGTCCCTTCAAAATGTACGCACCCGACAAAGCACTTTCCAACAAAATCAAAATATTGAATCCGTCAATATCGACAACATTTCCCTTTAAATCCTCCGGACTGCACATCGCTTCTTTGCGGATATTGATGGCTTGTTCGCTCGCACTGATTCGCATGATGGCAGTGCGTTGTCTTTTGTTGAGTTTGTAGCGGTTGCCGACGATTTGTAGGGAAGAATTGACGGCGTAGCCTCTCGTCAAGAGGTAGCCCATATCATCTACAGCTTCCTTGAAAATGGGATGCCATTCGGATGCGAAATATTTGTCGTCGTTGGATTGTTTTCCTCTATTTCTTTGTGCCAAACTGTTATAATTTATGGTTTTCTGACAAATCCTGTGCATGTTTAGAATTGCAGTTGATACTTCGATACTCAAATTGAAATAATCCCGTCATTCGTCGCATACGTGTACGGTGAAATTTAACTAAAGTGTTAAGCGTTGATTATCAATTTAATAATACCAATCTAATGTCTGCCCTCTCAAAACAAAACGTCTTTCTGAATTTATTTCAGAATCTCCCGAACGACAAGCAGAATACTGAATGTGAGCTAAAATTTTGTATTTCACTCAAAAACAACAAATTAGGTGTTTTGTGCGGCATTTGTTTTCTATCGCTTGGGAGATACTGAAATAAATTCAGTATGACGGTTGATTTTTCTTTTTTGATTTCATAGAGGTATTTAATTAGTTATCAAATAATTACAAATTAGTTAAATTTTACCGTACGTAAATGCGTCATTCGTCGGGACAAGTTGTAAAAGTGCTTGTAGTACGTGTACAATACATTTTCGTTTTTTTATTGTTTAAAAATTAAAAATCAATAAAATAGAAACACTTCGCGTACACTCGCGTCCTACAACTTTTAAATTTGATATTTTACATTTTACATTTCAAAAAAGTGTCATTCGTTTCTAATCATTGTAATTCATTTTTGAATGAAGAAATATCAAGCCCAAAGCAAGCACCACCGACACAGACAAAAAAGCAAAACTCCAAATCAAATTAGTCGAATTAGAAATTAATCCCAACAACAAGGGACCAACAAGAAAACCGGAAAATCCTATCCCGGAAACAATAGAGATACCAATAGAAGCAGGAACTCCTTTGGTCTGTCCGGCTAATCTAAACAACTCCGGGATAATCACAGAAAGTCCAAGTCCCAACATTCCAAAACCTAAAATAGCCAAAAACAAGTTTGAGGTGATGACGAGAAAATAAGCTGCAAAAGCTATCGCACAACCATAAGCGATTATTTTTATCGAACCGATTTTCTGACTTATCCCATCGCCCAAAAACCTGCCAATGGTCATACAAAACGAAAAAGCAATAAAGCCCAAGCCCGCCTTGTTTTCCGACACCTTAATCACATCAAACAAAAATAAATTGCTCCAATGTTCCACTGCGCCTTCATTCATCATGATGATAAAAGCGACTAAAGACAAACCAAATAAAGGACGAATGTTTTTTAATATATTTTTTTGTTCACTTTTTGAAGTAGCTATCTCTTTTGTACCGGAATAATGTTTTGATAAGATAAGATTCGTCAAAATAATGAAGCCGCCAACCACCATCATGTGTAGGGGAGGATTTGAAAATAAACCAATGAATATACTTCCCAATCCGGCACCTATAAAACCGCCCAAACTAAAAAAACCGTGTGCCGCCGACATAAAGTGTTTTTTCTCTGTGCTTTCAATCGTCGCAACCAGCGCATTCATGGAGACATCCGTAAAACCGGAAAAAAAGCCAGCCACGAAAAGCCCCGTACATAATATCACGTAGGTGGGAGCAATCATCGGCAAATTATAGGCTAAAGCAAATACGATTACGCCGATTTGAGTCGAACGCCCGACGCCGATTTTTTGATTGACAAACGGCACAAAAGGAATGGAAATCAGCAAGCCCAATGCCGTACAAAACAAAGCAATTCCAATCTCCGCATCATTTATCCCAAACTTCATTTTGATATGAGGAAGATACAGCACCCAAGTCCCTATCATGATATTCAGCGAAGCAAATACCCAAGCTGGTGCAAAATACCTTCGGTCAGATAAAATAAGTCGTAATGAATTCATTTACGATATTAATAAAATTTATTCTATCAAACTGTAAAATATGGAAAATAGATTAAATTTGAGTCAATGAGCCTATTTCGGGTGCATCTCAAATTGCCGCATTTTTATTTTTATCAAATGAAAATTTATAGTTTTGTTTGGTGAAAAATTAAAAATTCGACAAGAATCAAACTATGAAAATTGGTGATAAAGTTTTGGTAATCAATTCTATAAGGTTTTCGAAAACCTTATAGAATTTGGG
>CALHBW010000021.1 GCA_937930625.1 uncultured Saprospiraceae bacterium
AATGCCTTTTTTAAGGCTCGAAGTTTCTTTGCTGACTACCGCAAAATTAAACTCCAAAACAGGATGCTTTCTCCAACTATAATCCGTCTGCTCGGCGATATAAAACCCCTTAAACAAATCTTTTTCTCCATCAAAAATATAACGCAAAGTACTCAATAACAAAGACTTACCAAAGCGACGCGGACGCGATAGGAAATATAATTTTCCCTTATCAATCAAATCATACACCTGCTGCGTCTTATCCACGTACAGATAGCCGTATTCGATGATTTCCTTAAAATTTTGTAGCCCTATTGGTAATTTTTTCATGCTTGATTATACCACAAAAATAATAAAAATGTGGTGAATTATTCAGGAACGTCTAAATAGGGCTAACAAGCTACTGAAACACCCGAATATAATCCACAAACATCCGTTGCGGAAACACCGTAGTAGCGTCAGGATTGCCGGGCCAATTGCCGCCTACGGCGATATTGAAAATAAAGAAAAAATCAAGGTCGAAGGGATAATTGCCATTCACATCGCTATTGGCGAGGGTGGCATAGGGTTCATCATCTACGTACCAAGTGATTTCTCCCGGTTCCCAGATGATGCTAAATACATGAAATGCTTCCGAAAATCTCTCGTCACTCTCCAAAGAGTAAGCACTACCTCGATTAAAACTAAAACTCTGCCCTTGTGGACCCCAATGCGCCGTACCATGCACTGTACCGGGTTGATGCCCAACGAGTTCCATGATGTCAATCTCCCCGCAAGCGGGCCAGCCAATGGTCGAAAAATTGCTCCCCAACATCCACAGTGCGGGCCAAATACCCTGACCTTCGGGCAATCGTGCGCGGATGTCTACACGCCCATGTGTAAAGGCAAATTTATTCTGCGTAATCAAGCGCGCAGAGGTGTAAGGCGCACCCTGAAAACTCTCCTCCCGCGCTTCGATGATGAGTCTGCCGCCGTTTTGACTGGCATTGCTTGTGCCTTCGGTATAGTATTGGAGTTCGTTATTGCCCCAGCCGCTATTGCCGATTTCGTGCGTCCAATAATCGGGATTGGGTGCGCCGCTACCGTCAAATTCATCACGCCAAACAAGCTCATATCCGGTATAACTTTCGGGTGTGATATAGCCATCGTCCGGTATAAATATAAAGGTATCGTCATTGCGAATCGTACCAATACCTTCTGCTGAAAACAGCGTCGCGTTCACCGGATTGGAAAGCACGACCCTAAACTCCTCATCTGCTTCCTTCAAGGTATCTGTCACGATATTGATTTCGATAAATCCTTCGCGTTCGCCCGTTGCGATAGTGAGTGTACCGCTTGCATCCACGAAGTCCGTTCCTATGGCAGCCGTTACTTCCTCCGTCCTGTAATTCACCTGAATTTCCTTATCCGATGCCACGCTTGTCGTCACTTTAAAGTTGAAATTGGTGGCATCATCTCCCTCAAAATTGGTGACACTCGAAATAGAAAGTCGCGGCAATTCTGTATTCGTATTGGGGTCTGTACCATCATCATTTCCACAAGTCGTTAGCGTAGAAACGGCAGCAAAAGCAAGGAATAAGATTAATTTATTCATAATAAACTATACAGAGATTGTGTAAAAAGTTTGGACTTTGGACAAAATGGGAATTAGGAAATTAGGAAACTCGGCTTAAATCCATAACTCATTCTAACGAAGATGTAATTCGTTATTTATCAGTAAAATAAAAATTGTAATAAAAATAATTTAAAATAAAACATAAATCAATTTAAGTTATTGATAATGTCCCAATAGTTATCGGGATTACCTAATTACCCAGTTTCCGAATTCCCCAATGTCCAAAGTCCAGTTATTTAAAACTTACATTCACGAGTTTAAAAAAGCTATTTTTTGAATTAAATTTTTCATCTAAATTTGAACGAAAAATGGCTTTTTGAGTGGTTAAAATCCCATTTAAGGGTTTGCCAAATATTATTTGGGTGAATTTTGAATAAAGAACTTTTTGAACTAATAATTTTTTCGCTTTTTCTTGATTTTCATGAATAATTAATAATCAGTTATTTATGAAAATAATTAAACAAAAAAATAATTGCAACTAATTGATAATATCTTCGTCAAATTTTGAATAACAAATGAGTTTAAATTTTACTTTGTTTTTTGTTGATAATTAGAAATTAACAAATTAAGTGTTTTTTATCATTCAAAATTGGCGAACACATTGATTGCTAATATTTTATCAATAATTACAATGTACAAAGAATTTTTTAATTCAAAAAATCAATTATCACAACTCGTGAATGTCAATTAAAATTTTCTACCAAATATATTCCCTTCACTCACTCGCAAAAAAATATTTTTCATAACTTTGATAAAACTATATTTTCTACTCCTTTTCATCGTAGCACAGACATTCCTCTCTTTGCTGCCCGAATACAGATAGGAATGTCTGTATTACGCTACTCATTATTAATTATGAAACGCAGAACATTCATACAAAATTCAGCCGCCATCACTACCGGTACAATACTCGGTACAGGCTGCGCCACCACCGCCACAACAACCATGACCGACACCACACCCACACCCCAACCAAGCGGACCCACACTACGCAAAGGCAACATCCGCCACTCCGTCAGCCGTTGGTGTTTTGGCAAATATCCCTTAGAGGAATTGCTTCCGATACTCAAAGACATTGGCATTCCCGCCATTGATTTAGTAGGACCGGACGATTGGGACACGCTCAAAAAACATGGAATAGATTGCTCCATGTGCAATGGCGCAGAACTCAATCTCGTAGATGGCTGGAACGAACCAAAATTCCACGAACAACTCGTCAAAAACTACACAGAAATGATACCCAAAGTTGCCGCAGCAGGTTACAAAAACCTCATTTGTTTTAGCGGCAACCGACGTGGCATGGACGATGAGGTCGGGCTAAAAAACTGCGTCAAAGGTCTGAAAACCATCATGCCACTCGCCGAAGAAAACGGCATCACCATCATAATGGAACTCTTCAACTCGAAAATAGACCACCCCGACTATATGTGCGACAACACCCCCTGGGGCATCGAACTCTGCGATAGGCTCGGCAGCGAAAATTTCAAACTCCTCTACGACATCTATCACATGCAAATCAACGAAGGCGACATCATACGCAACATACAAGATTTTAATTCGTATTTCGCTCATTACCACACCGCCGGTGTACCCGGACGCAATGAAATCAACGACTCCCAAGAACTCAACTACCCTGCCATCATGAAGGCGATTCTCAAGACAGGATTCAAGGGATATGTAGCGCAAGAATTTATTCCGACCTACGAAAATCCGATTGATTCACTAAGGGAGTCTATCGACATTTGTGATGTGTAAAAAAGAACCGTCATTCCGCGCCCCGACGCGGAATCTGCCGAGTCTTGGCACGATGTTAAGCAAGAGTTTCAGTGTAAACTGGTGCTAAAATTTAAACAGATTCCGCATCGAGTGCGGAATGACGGTTGATTTTATTTTTTTGTTTTTTTGCTGAATAATTTTACAAATAAAACACAAGTAAAAACCATTATTGCATTGACACATTACAGCATTACAGCATTAAAAAACATTCACTCATTCACTCATTGAAAACTATGAAACGAAGAACATTCATCAGAAATACTGCTTTAAGCATGGGCGCATTGGCGTTTCCTGCGAGCAGTTATGCACGTATATTGGGCGCGAATGACCGTATCAATATCGGACTTATCGGCGCGAAAGGCATGGGTTGGGCAAACACAAATTCATTGCTCAATATACCCGGAACGGAGTTGGTGGGTATGTGCGATGTAGATAAAAGTGTATTGGCAGAACGAAAGAAAAACTACGCCGAATTACGCGATAATAAAGTCAAAACATATAAAGACTATCGCAAATTATTGGGTAAAAAAGACCTTGATTTGGTCGTCATTGGTACGCCCGACCACTGGCATTGCAAGATGCTTTGTGATGCTGTCGATGCCGGAAAACACGCCTATGTCGAGAAGCCGATTGCCAATTCGATTGAGGAGTGTTACCTTATGAAAGATGCGGTGCGGAAGTCCGGTAAAATCGTACAAGTCGGGCAGTGGCAGCGTAGCGGTACACATTATGCGGATGCTTTGAAGGTCGTGCGTTCAGGTGTTTTGGGCAATATTCGTTTGGTCAAATGCTGGGCATATCAGGGTTGGTTGCGTCCTATGGAGAACAAGCC
>CALHBW010000022.1 GCA_937930625.1 uncultured Saprospiraceae bacterium
TATTTAAAATCAATTATTTACAAAATAAAAATAAAAAATTTGTTTGTAAAATAATTTAAATTCAAACGTAAATCTATCTCGTCTGACATTTTGAAAATGTCCGACGAGTGGGCTTTCCACCAAATTCCTAGATGAGCCAAAAAAAATAAACAATGAATAGATCCAAATTTAGAAATTTTACAACAAAAACAAACACAAACTTTGATTAATTTTTATGTTTGATAACATGAGAAAATTCTATTTAAGTAAAAGAAAATACAAAATAATTTCACCAAAAAAATGATAAAAAATTTGTTTTACACAATAAAATGACATATTTTTGCTTTAAATCAAAACAAGAATATTGATGAAAAAGCAAGATGTACACCGCGAATACAATTTCCCCGATGCCGATTTGTATGTACAAACAATGGAAAAATTGCGTTTTGCACAGCGCGATATAAAGCAATTCGACAATTATGGCTATGATACACAGAAGCTAAAAAACATCCATAATATTTGTCAAAAATTTGCCAAATTACCTACGGATGACGAGCTGCTTGGTACACAAATGATTACGACAGAAAAGAAGTACGAAGCTGCCGAAAAACTCAAAACTGCCATACGTAGCGTGATGACCCGCGTAGCAACAAAATTCAGCAATCGCTCCGGCAGATACCGCAAATTTGGTACAGCAAAAATGGGCGATATGACCGATGCACAATTGCTTTTTTGCGGAAGGCGCGTAGTACGTTCGGCACGTCAACAGATTGATTTTCTGGCAGAAACAGGTTTGAGAGAAAATCATTTGGGGCGCATTACGGATGCTTGTAAAGATTTTGAAGTCGCGCTAAATATTCAACAAGATAAAGTTGCTGACCGAGATATTTCGGTAGAACGCCGCGTAGAACTTGGCAATCAAATGTACCGCGAATACGTCCACCTATGTAATATCGGCAAGGATATTTGGGCAGAAACTAACCTCGCTAAATACGAGAATTACGTCATCTATGAAAGCAATAACGAGCAGAAAAAAGCGCGAAAAACCAGAGAAGCGACTGAAAAGGTGGATTAGTCGATTGAAAGATTTATCTTTGGGAAAAAATAAACATATTAAACTCGCAGCTATGTCTTCAAATGCTCCCGTTACCGTTTTCTTTTCGTATTCGCATAAAGATGAAACTTTACGCGATGAACTCGCCAAACACCTCAAACTCCTTGAACGTACCAACGTCATTGACGCTTGGCACGACCGCGCCATTCCCGTCGGCAGCGAATGGGATAAGGCTATCAAAACCGAACTCAACGAAGCGGATATTATCTTGTTGTTGATTAGTGCGGATTTTCTGGCGTCGGATTATATTTGGGATGTGGAGGTAAAAACAGCGATGAAACGACACGAAGCAAACGATGCCGTCGTCGTGCCGATTGTGCTGCGCGAATGTGCGTGGTTTGATGCACCATTCGGCAAATTGCAAGGGCTTCCAAAGGATGCCAAACCCGTTGCTACTTACCCAAATATGGACGAGCCGTTTACTTTCATTACCAATCACATTAAAAAGACCGCCAAAGCGATTCGCGCTCAAAAAACCATTGAAAATGAAGGAGATACACCGCTAAAAGAAGCTCCCGAAAAGGAAGATATTCCAACTACCACACCCTCTCCCCTACCCGATGACACCAATCGTCAACTGGAATTGGACGGACTGAAAGCTACTGAAAAACTATTGATTGAGAAACGTAATATGTTTCAGCAACAAGCAGCGATTTCATCGGATGCGGGGCAGAAATTTGCTTTGAAAAAGCAATTGGAAGAGATTGATAAGGAATTGGGGGAATTGAGGGAGAAGATTGGGGAGATTGGAGGGTAGAGATAGTGACAATTTTAGCAAAAAAACAAGCGAGATAGAACACAGATTTAGCAGATGACACAGATTATGCGGATTTTTTTTCATTTAAAATAAATATAATTATAACCTGTTTTGATTTGATTTTTAAATGATTTTAAATTCACTTTTAATTAAATTAAAAATATTCTGAAAGAATCTGTGCCATCCGTATAATCCGTCAAATCTGCGTTCTACTTTTTCAAAAAACTATTTCTGAATATCATTTCGCTACAAGCAATTTTTCAATAAAATAATCCCACAAAACTCCGTACCTTTGCGCCGCTTTAATTTGGCGCGCCTAGTTCTACCTGAACTTAGGCACGATTCTTTACGTATCAAGATTAGCGACACCTTCGGTTCGCGCCAATTTTATGCTAAACTAACGTGACGCGGACTGGAAGTACCGCGCTACATTTGAACTTAATCAATGGTTTATCTCACAAGAGTAGAAAATTTTAACGCCGCACACCGCCTATGGGTCAATGAATGGAGCGAAGAGAAAAACTTCGAGGTATTCGGAAAATGTGCCAATAAAAATTTTCACGGACACAATTATAAATTAGTCGTCACAGTCAAGGGGACACCTGACCCTTTGACGGGTTTTGTTATGAATGCCAAAGAGTTGGGTGACATCATTAAGCAGGAAGTCACAGAAGTACTCGACCACACCAACCTGAATCTGGACGAAAATTTCCTACCGGATAATGTACAACCAACCTCCGAAACCCTTGTCATTTACATCTGGAAACAACTTGCACCACATATAAACAATTGTGCCTTACACAGTGTTCGTCTATACGAAACCGAAAAAATATATGCAGAATATTTCGGTGAATAATGAATGAATTTTGAATGAATGAGTGAATGAATCACAAATTCGTCCACTCATTCGCGCTCATTGATAATAATTCATTCATTCAAAATTCATTCACTCATTCATTCATTGCTATGTATAAGAAAACCGAGACTTACGACCAACCAACGACAGAAGATTTACAGAAAAAATACCTCCACATCCTCGAAAAACTTGGTGAAAACCCCGAAAGAGACGGCTTAGTCAAAACCCCCGAACGTGCTGCCAAAGCCATGCAATTCCTTACGCAAGGCTATCACCTTGACCCGGCTGAAATCCTGCGCGGAGCGATGTTCAAAGAAGCATATAGCGAGATGGTGATTGTGAAAGATATTGAGGTGTATTCTTTGTGCGAACATCATATTTTACCCTTTTTCGGCAAGGCACATATTGCGTATATTCCCAATGGTTATATCGTCGGATTGAGCAAAATACCGCGTGTCGTAGATGTGTTTGCGCGACGATTGCAGGTACAGGAACGCCTTACACATGAGGTACTCCACTGCATCCACGATACGCTCCAACCGCTTGGCGTTGCGGTAGTTATCGAAGCACGACATATGTGTATGATGATGCGCGGCGTACAAAAACAAAATTCTATTACGACCACCTCTGCCTTCACCGGCGCATTTGAACATATCCAAACCCGAAATGAATTTTTAAATCTAATTGATAAAAAGTTATTGTGATTTTTGATTGATTCGCTACGCGAATTTTATATTAAAATCATTCAATTCAATCGAAAATCGAAAATCAAAAATCAAAAATGAAAGCATACCTTTTTCCCGGACAGGGCGCACAATTTGCAGGCATGGGCGAGGATTTGTACGAACAATCCGACCTTGCAAGCAGCCTCTTCGAACAGGCAAACGACCTGCTTGGCTTTTGTATTACAGATGTGATGTTTGCAGGTACTGAAGAAGAT